>NZ_JAOCDF010000064.1:0-3616 GCF_029840775.1 Empedobacter sp. GD03865 | reverse complement strand
AATTGAATATCGCTATTGAATATAACGGAAAACAACATTATGAAGAAATTTCATTTTTTGGTGGTTTAGAAAGTTTAGAACAAAATAAATTAAGAGATTCTGAAAAATATAGAAAATGTTTAGAAAACAATTGTCAAATTTTTATTGTTCGCTATGATGAAGATTTATATGCAAGACTTTCAGAAATATTAAGAGAAATAAAAAACCTCATCTAAGTGATGAGGTTCTACTTTTTGTAATTCCAAACATTAAGTAATTTGACATCAATTACTTATATTTGTTAAATAAATATTCAATAAATTCCTTTTGTGGTACTATCTTAAATTCATTATTAATTATTAATGTAATTGAATCTGAATGCGAGCCATTGAATTTTGTTGAAGCTTTATAATAAAAATCAACTAAGTAACCATACAAATATTTATCGTTTCTTGTTCTCTTATTATTTTTTAAATTACTTAGAATCGAATTATATGTTTTGATTGAATCAAGATACTCATTTATTTCATATTCAATTTCGTTTTTTTCAGATTCAGAATAATTAATTTTCAACTTATCTCTCCCTACCTTTTTTATAGTAATTAATGAGTTTGATTCATTTATTTTACTTTCTAATATATTATTAAGTAATTTAATTTCCGTACTATCATTTAAGTTTTGATATTTAATAACTTTAATAGTATCAATAATTATAGAATCTTTTTCATCAGTAGGAATCATTTGATTGAATTTGTATTCAATATATTCTTTTCCAATTAACTCTAATTTTGAGTTTATATCCGACTCATTCTTGCAAGAAAATATAGATAGTAAAAGAGCTAAAACATAAATATATTTCATAACCTTAATCGTTATTAATTAAACGTTGTTTAGCTTGTTTAAACTCATCTTCTGTTAATAATCCTTTCTCTTTCAATGAAATTAATTTTTCAATTTCATCAGCAATACTAATTGTATTATTTTCAGATTTCTCAGCTAATAATCGAGTTTGTTCTTTTTGGTTTTCTAACATTTCATCATCAATTCTTTGTTGCGTTAAACTTTTAGAAAATAATGTTATGAATAATGCTATTACTGGAGATAAAATTATTGAAAGTAAGAATGAACCCCAAAATCCTATTTTTCTATCACTACCTAATGTCCCAACTAATACACTAAAAGTAATCCACGCTATAATTATAACTGGTTCCATAAATTAAAACCTTACTTCATATTGATAATTCGCATCACTTTTATCTTTGTAATACAAGTAAAAAGCATCTTCAGTAAAATAAGCAACTCTAAACTTAATCTCTTTCTTATCTAAATATCCCAAAATATAGATACCTGAATTTTCTTTTAAAATTTCATTTATCGTAAACGTTTTTTTAGCTTTGATTTCTGAATACTCCATACTACTTGTACCTAATCTGTATTCTTTCACAACATCAAAAGTCATTTTATCAGATAGCTTAGATTTAAAAGCATTAAAATCTAAAACAGAGTTTGAATAGGCAACACCAGTTAAAATAGTTTCAGTTGTACTACCTGCTTGCCAATACCCTCCCATTTTATTACCTTCTGTATTTTGATGAGCTAAATAAACAACATTTGCTCCCATCATAGCTGCTTGAATTTTAATCTTTGAATAAGCTCTATTTCTTACCTTTTCCATACTCGAAAAAGTACTTCCTCCCTTAGCTTTTGCACCTATATCTGCAAGTTTGAATAATCCTTTAACTTCTGATTCTACATTTGAAATTGTTACTTTTTCAAAATCTTGAATTGAGTTTACTTTATTAAATGCTGAACCTTCATTAAAAAGCTGAACTCGACCACTTTTAAGAACTATTTTTTGAATTGTATTTTTATAAGAAGTATTAACTAAATCTTCATTAGGGTAAGTATATTTTACTGCATCTTCTGTAATTTCTTTGACATTTACAGCCAATCTTTCATTGTTAGAATAAATTGTATCTAATTGACAATATGAAGTTGTGCTAATTAATAAAGTTGATAAAAGTAAAAGTTTGTTTTTCATAAAGTAAAATTCTAAATATTAGTAATCTACGAAATTAATAAAAAATCAATAATCTATATTATGGAAAACCGTAATTTAAAATTATTCTTTTCTGTTAGTCCCTTCTGTAAAACAGATGTTTATTTCATTTTCTGTTTGTAATGGCTCTTCTCCACTTCCTAAATGAATTATATTAATCTTAGGAGATTCAATTGGATTTACTTGATTAATTTCAGTAGATTTTAGCTGAGGTATTACGAATTTAGATAATTGTAGTAATGCGTTGATTCTATCTTTAGGAGAAAGCTCTTTTAAATCATCAGAAATGGTTTCAAGATTATCAGTAAGCAATTGATTAAATTTTTCTCTAATATCAGATGTTACTTTGTTCTCAACACCTTTTTTTCTTCCTCCAGTTTTAAATCCGTTAGCCATTATCTAAATATCTCTACTTTAGATAAAGTTACGAAATATTAAATTGCTTATATTTAACAAGAAATATCAGAAAGAATCTACTAAAAATATTTTCTGATATATGTTGATTATTGTTCTGTTTTAATCAATTTTGTACCCTATTTGTACCTTTTAATTTTAAAATCTTATTATTAGATACTTTTCATTTTTTGTATCGGAAAGTAAATTTTAAAAATATAAAATATTGATTATTAAATACATAATCAATTAATAAGCGATATTCTTTATAAGTTTATCGCTTTTTTATTACGCATTATTCATCGTTATCTGTCGTTGTTTGCCTTTATATATTTACTAATTAATGTACGATGTTGGATTCGAACTAAAAAGGTAAGAAATTCGGTTACTATAGTACTAAAATGACCAAAGTTGATAAGAATTGACCACAACTGATAAGGTTTTTCTGCGGTACTATTTTTTGTAGTAACTGAAATAAAAAGTAAAATGAGTTTGATTAGAATCAATAGAAAATGTAAAGAATGTAACGAAGATTTTATAGCAAAAACTATTTCGTCTGTTTACTGTTCTAAAAAATGCTATAAAAGAGAATACAATAGAACTAAAAAATCTGAACAAATTAAATCTCCTAAAATCAAAATAGTTCCGACTATTGAAGAAATTTCGACTAAAAGTTATTTAACTATTAAAGAAGCTGCTCTAATCTATCCTATTTCTGAAACGACTATTCGTAGAGCAATTAAGAAAGATTTAATTAAAGCAATTAGAATTGGAAATAAATATGTTATCTCTAAAATACTATTAGAAGAATCTTTAAATGTGTAGAACACTCCGAAAATCTGTTCAACATACTTTTTAATTCAATCGTAATGATTAGAATTTGATAAGATTTTATCTTTTTGACTATTTTCAAATTGAAATCAATTCAACTCAACTTTTAAAGTAAAATTATTTATCGACTAAATTTTAAAAGAATTTGATTTTAGACTGTTGTATTGATTTAAAAACTTCTTATTTGAAATTGTATTCAAACTTTAAATAAATATGTAGAACATTCCGAAAAACTATTCTACGTTAAATTAATAGTAGTTTTGATTATAAACTTTTTAATAATCAGAATTACTATTTTTTTATTTAAAAATTTCTTTCAAATTATTTTGAAAAACGAATAACTCCTATATATTA
>NZ_JAOCDF010000063.1:0-3720 GCF_029840775.1 Empedobacter sp. GD03865 | reverse complement strand
ATATATTTTGTCATGAGATGAATTGGTTTCTTCATCTGTTAGACATCAAATTTTGAGCAAAGTTTAATTTTGATTAAAGTTTTTTCCAACTTTTATCCGAAATTTTATTTAGATCAATTTCAGAAGTTGTGATAAAAAGAGGTGTAATTTCTACAATTCGCTTTACCTGAGTTGTTTTTAGGTTAGATTCAGGACAAAATGTTTCGATTAAAACAATTTTTTCTGAATCAGAAGAATTGGATTTATAAAGCGTTTTTTGAATTTTTTTATCAATTTTCCAATTTGTACAACTTCCAATACTATAATATTCGAAGGTTAGAAGTGGAAGAAATCCGAAGATAATTCCAAAGATAAATTTCATCACATTCATAAAACTCCATCCGTCTTTCTTTTTGATAGAAAGTAGAAAAAGTACATAAATACTAACTGCCGCAGCAAATGTTAAAAGCTTTGGAAATAGTTTCGCAAAATCATGATTCGCGAATTCTAAACTGATAAAATCTCCAATCAGAAAGTATCCAATAAACCATATAATAAAAATTGTACAGATGATTAAGATAATATTTCGAAGAGTTTTATTCATTTCGCTTTAAGGTTTGTGTGGTATAAATATAAAAATATTCCTGTCAATAGACAGGAATACTCATACTAAAATAGATTTATTTATAAGATTTCAATAAATTCTCTAAAATTTCGCAGGCACATTCCGCCAAGTTTGTCCCTGGACCAAAGATTGCATCTGCACCATTTTGATAAAGATAATCATAATCTTGACGCGGAATAACACCTCCGACTACGATATAAACATCGTCTCTACCTAATTCTTTCAATTGTTTTACAACTTCCGGAACCAACGTTTTGTGTCCTGCAGCCAAAGAAGAAATTCCTAAAATATGAACATCATTCTCTACAGCTTGTTTCGCAACTTCTGCTGGCGTCTGGAACAATGGAGAAATATCCACATCAAATCCCATATCCGCAAAAGAGGTTGCAACGACTTTCGCACCACGATCGTGACCATCTTGTCCCATTTTAGCTACCATAATACGAGGACGGCGTCCATCTTCTTCGGCAAACTCGTCAGCTAAATTACGAGCTTCCTCAAATTTATTCATTTTACCTGCTTCCATAGCATAAACTCCTTGAATTCCTCTTGTAATTGCTTTATGACGACCAAAAACAGCTTCTAATGCATCAGAAATTTCACCTAAAGTAACACGACGACGAGCCGCTTCGATAGATAATTCTAATAAATTTCCTTCGCCTGTTTCAGCAGCTTTTGTTAATTGTGCTAAAATATCTTTTACAGCTTCGCTGTTACGCTCCGCTTTAATTTGATTTAATCGATCAATTTGTTTTTGACGAACAGCAGTGTTGTCAACTTCTAAAATTTCGAACTCTTGTTGTTCTAATTTCGAGCGGTAAGCATTTACACCAACAATTGCGACTTCACCAGAGTCAATTTTGGCTTGTTTTTTTGCAGCAGCTTCTTCAATACGCATTTTTGGAATTCCAGCTTCTATGGCTTGCGTCATTCCACCTAATTCACGAACTTCTTGAATATATTCCCACGCTTGATTTGCCATTTCATTTGTCAAAGATTCAATCATAAAGCTTCCTCCAAAAGGATCAGCCGTTCTACAAATTTGAGTTTCCTCTTGTAAAATGATTTGTGTATTACGTGCAATACGAGCCGAGAAATCTGTTGGCAAAGCAATTGCTTCGTCCAACGCATTGGTATGCAAAGACTGCGTTCCTCCTAAAGCAGCAGCTAACGCTTCTATCGCTGTACGACCAATATTGTTATAAGGTTCTTGCTCTGTTAAACTCCAACCAGAAGTCTGACAGTGCGTTCTCAACATTAATGATTTTTTATTTTGAGGCTCAAATTCTTGCATCAATTTTGCCCATAACATACGAGCAGCTCTCATTTTTGCAATTTCTTGAGGGAAATTCATTCCAATCGCCCAGAAAAATGATAAACGAGGAGCAAAATCATCAACTTTCAATCCTGCTTCCAAACCAGTTTTTACATATTCGTAACCATCTGCAAGGGTATAAGCCATTTCCAAAACAGGCGTAGCTCCAGCTTCTTGCATGTGATAACCCGAAATAGAAATCGAATTGAAGCGAGGAATTTTTTGAGAAGTATATTCGAAAATATCTGCAATAATTTTCATTGAAGGAGTTGGCGGATAAATGTATGTATTACGCACCATGAACTCTTTCAAAATATCATTCTGAATTGTACCAGAAAGTTGATCTTGCGAAACACCTTGCTCTTCTGCAGCTACAATGTAAAAAGCTAAAATAGGAAGAACAGCTCCGTTCATTGTCATCGAAACCGAAATTTTATCCAATGGAATTTCATTGAACAAAATCTTCATATCTTCTACAGAATCTATCGCAACGCCAGCTTTACCTACATCTCCTACAACACGTTCATGATCTGAGTCGTAACCGCGGTGAGTAGCCAAATCAAAGGCAACAGAAAGCCCTTTCTGACCAGCAGCTAAATTTCTTTTATAAAAAGCATTCGATTCTTCTGCAGTAGAAAAACCTGCATATTGGCGAATTGTCCAAGGTTGACGAACATACATTGTCGTATAAGGACCGCGTAAATATGGGGCAACTCCGGGTAAAAAGTTAATCTGTTTCAGATTTTTTACATCATCGTAATTGTAATCACTTTTGACTTGTAAACTATCTAATTCAAATGACTCTATATGTGATGGATTAGAATTTAGATTTCGTTTAAATCTTAAATTCGAAAAATCTGTTTTGTGATTCATCTTGCTAAGATAAATAATTATCCATTAAATTTTATAAAATTACCAATTTTTGAAACTGCTTTTTTCAACTTTTTGTCAACAAAAGTTGAAAAAACATTTTAATCGAGTTTTTTGGTAAAATTATTGATTTAATTTGATTATCAGTAAATTAAAAACACACAAAAGTAATTATTATGAAGTTAGATTTTAACAATAAAAACATTCCAGAGATTTTAAGTGAATTTCAGGATAAAAATACCTTTCAATGGCAAAATGATATTTTTGATTTGATGAAAAAGATCGATTCAAAAGAAGAAAAAGTTAATTTTCATTATTCGAGAGAAGATAATGTTTATGTATCGAATTTTGATCCTCGATTTGTAAATGAAACGTTTCATTCGTTAAATAATTTTTTAGGATTGAAAAAAGGAGATTCTACACTTTTAAGTTCATCGGTTTTAGAAAATGAAGGAGAAATTTCATTGGTTCAAGCCATAGAAGGAGGTTTTGATTTGTATTGTCATGAAGATTCGGATAAAGTGAAGATTCCATTAACAGACGAAAGTCAAGACGAAATAGGATACGCATTAAATTATGCTTATTTGACAAAGAAACAGATTGAAAATTCTTTTGAAGATTTGGCAAGAATCGAAAAAATTGCAATCGAAAGTGATGATTTGTCAAATGATTTGAAAAGTAAATTGAATGATCAAACGAAAACAAGTTTTTATCAAGTTTTTACCGCGAATGGATTTCCAATTGCAGTAAAAAAAATAGATGAAACAGATTACACAGTTTTAGATAAAATAGAACTTTCGGAAGATGAAAAAGGTAATTTAGTCTTGAATTCGCCTTACGAAAAAGAATCACTAAATTTATATAGACAGGCTATTGTTTCGGATGATCAGAAAAAGTTTAGATGGATTTCTGGGAATGAGTGTAAGTTGAA
>NZ_JAOCDF010000062.1:0-3729 GCF_029840775.1 Empedobacter sp. GD03865 | reverse complement strand
GTGACAATAACCACCAACTACTAAAAAGTGAATAAGTAAATTACTATATTTGCGATAGTTTCAAATATACTATAAATGAAAGTTACAATAAAAAAATTAGGCAAAATTGAAAGTTGTGAATTACAACTTAATGATTTAACTATACTAGTTGGAGATAACAATTCAGGTAAAACGTATGTAACTTATAGTACTTATGGCGCTCTAAAGTATTGGCGTGACTTTATTAATTACACTAGTTTTAAAGAACTCTCTCAAGAAATTATTTTAAATGGTCAAATTAATCTTGATAAAAATCAAATTGTTGAATTATCAGAGATTGCACTAAAAAAAGAAAGTGACAAATTCAAACGTCGCATCAAAGAATTATTTAACGATAAAGAGAAAATTTTCGATGAAGCTAGTTTAAAAATTAAAGTTGAACAACCTCTTACTTTTAAAGATAAAGAAAATAAAATCAGAGTTGGTGACAATACAATATTTGAAGGAAGTATCAAAGACAACACTTTATCTATTATTTATAAAACTCTAAATAAAAACGATTTAGATAAAAATTTAGTCAGAGAAATAATTGGAGACTTATTTTGTTTTATGGTTTTTGATGATGTTATTCCAGATCCAACAATCATTACTGCAGAACGTTTAGGTATTTCTCTATTCTATAAAGAACTAGATGAAAGAAGAAATTCAATGATTGAAAGCCTCCAAAATCTAGAAAATAAAGATGATAATATTCATCCTTTTGAATTGATTATGAATATGAGTGCATATTACGCAACACCTATTCGTGACCACATTGCATTTACGAGAAATATTGATAATATAAAAAAGAATTCTTCTAATGTTGATATTTCGTATCCTTTAGAAATTATTAAAGAAATCTTAGGAGCTGAATTTAAAAAAGAAAATAAACAAGATATTAGATTTTATACCAGAAATAAACGAAATAATAAATTTGATATACCATTGTATTTAGCATCTTCATCTGCAAGATGCATTGTTGATATTTTCTTTTATTTAAAGCATATTGCCAAGGTTGGTGATTTACTAATAATAGATGAGCCAGAAAGTCATTTCACTTTAAAAAATCAAAGATTAATGGCTAAACTAATTGCATCAATTGTAAATCTTGGTATTAAAGTATTTATTACAACTCACAGTGATTTTTTAATTAAAGAATTAAACAATCTTATACTTTTAAAAAATGATTTTGAAGAAAAGGCAGATTGGTTAGTAAAAAATAAAAAAAGATATACTGAAAAAGATAATTTAGATTTTAATTCAATATCAGTATATCAAGGAATAAATGGATCATTGAACTCATTAAAAATTTCAAATACTGGAATAGAAATTCCATTTTTTGATGAGGAAATCAATAATCTTTTCACAATTTCATCTGATTTAGACTATTTTATATCATAATGGAAAGTATTTTTTGTGATTTACAGGTTATCAAGTCATACGATGAGATAAGAAAGGAAGTCAAATTGGTCGAAGAAACAACAGGTCAATCAATTATTGTTGGAGGATTACCTGAAGATAGTCTTATTTTAAAATTAGATGTTGACCAAGCTGGCTACAAAAAAAAATCATCGTACTTGAGAAGTGGTGTCGAATTTATTCATAAAGGTTGTGATTATTGTGTTATAATTCCATCAATTAATAAAATTGTATTATTTGAACTTAAATCTAATCAACCTAAAGGATATGCAGATCAATTTGTTGCCTCTGAAATTTTTTTGAATTATTGTAATGCGCTATGGAAAAAATATAATAATTGTATACAAGAATTTGATTTTGTACGTGTTTTACTTTCTCCAAAATTTAATGGACAACTAACAAGTACAAAAGATGTTATTAAATTTACTAAACCAGATAGGACTAAAGAAGAAATTCTTATTTTATCACCTGGTTTCCCTCCTAGAATTAGAATTGAAAAATTTCTTAACTAATAAAATATCACCTTCCGCTAACATCGGTAACTGTTGCACAACTCCAATTTACAGTAAAAAACAGAATATATGACCTCGTTTAAGCCTTTTTAAGCGAGGTTTATTTTTAGAAAAATATATTAATGTAAAATTAGGCTTGCTTAAAAACTCTCTTTTTAAGGAGTGAAGGAGTGATTTTGTAGAAGCGTAGTTCTTCCCTTGTTTTAAATAAATAACTTGGGCTAAAACACTTGATTTTTTGACTGTAAAGCGTAGATATTTCTTCAAGTTGTAAGATAAACTTGACATTAGTACATGTTTATTGGCTTTAGACATTCCTCTGCTATTGATTCGTTTTAGGTTAAAGAAGTTAATCAACGTTCCTAAAACTGGTTCTACTGTAGAACTTCGACGTTTAACTAACCTGCGGTGATACGCTTTATTTTGGGTGAGTTTTTCATGCATTTTATCGTACAAAGGCTTGTGAATGCTATCTTCCAACTTTTTAAACTTGGTTACTTTTCCACAACAACTTTCTCGTAAAGGACATTGTCCACAATCTTTTTGCGAACTTCTATAGCTTTTCTTTTCGTAGCCTTTGCTGTCTGTTAAAGTTCGTTTGAAAGGCAGAAAAGCTTTATTTCCTCCTTTTTGAATACATTCGTTGTGGATACGTCACATCATCGTAGACTAAATTAGTAAAAAACTAATATAGCCTTATGATTATGAAAAAGACCAAAGAAATCCAAACTTATTTAACTTATATTAAAAAATTACAAGTTCTAAAATATGCTAAAGAATATGGAAATAACACTATAGCTTATAATTTTTATGGTGTTAAAAAGAGTACATTTTATAAATGAAAAAAAGCATATGAAGAACATGGAGAAGAAGGTTTACTCAGAAAGAAACCAACTCCTCATACTTTTCCTAACCAAATTAAGCAAGAGATTGTAAATAAAGTATTAGAACTTCGAAAAGAACATAAATTAGGGACTTGGCGAATTAAATGGTATCTAGAACGTTATCATGATATTTTGATATCGGAATCAAGTGTTTATCGTATTCTAAAGCGTAATAATGTAGGTCGATTAGACAGAAAGGTGACTAGAAGAGCCATGCATAGTATCAAGTATGAAAAAGAAACACCTGGTCATCAGGTACAAGTTGATGTTAAATTTCTGATTTTTCATGATTCAAATGGCACTGAAATCAAACGATTTCAATACACAGCGATTGATGATGCTACACGAATTAGAGCACTTAAAATCTCTGAAAAACATAATCAATTAAGTTCAATTGAATTCATAAATTATGTTGTAGAAAAATTCCCTTTTAGAATTAATACAATTCAAACAGATAATGGACACGAATTTCAATCAAAGTTTCATTGGCATGTTCAAGATTTAGGAATCAGACACCGATTTATAAAAGTGGGTACACCTCAGTTAAATGGGAAAGTTGAACGATCTCATTTGACTGATAAAAAAGAGTTTTATCAACTTTTAAGTTACACAGATGATGTCGATCTAAATCAAAAATTAGAACAATGGGAAAAATTTTATAATTTCGATAGTCCACATGGTTCATTTAAAGGAAAAACACCTTATGAAATACTAAAATCAAAACTAAAATAATTATATTTAAAGTCTACGAAGTCATGAAGTACGACACTCATAGTATTGAGATTTGAGATGTTAGTTATTAGACTTTTGTTATTGTATGTTCTTTTTTTATTCATTGGTTTATTGTTTTATGAATAATGTATTCATGAATCCTTTGGATTTAGCTTGATACAAAA
>NZ_JAOCDF010000061.1:0-3810 GCF_029840775.1 Empedobacter sp. GD03865 | reverse complement strand
ATTATCTTATATGCAATTTTTTCTCATTTTATTCTAAAAGAAACAATTACAGGATGGACATCATTAATTATTAGCTCTATGTTTATAGGAAGTGTTCAATTAGTTTCTGTCGGAATTATTGGTGAATATATCAGTAGAATAAATAATAATGTATTAGATAGACCCCTATATATTATAAAAGAAACGAATATATTATAATATATTCGTTTCTTTTATTTCGATTAATCAAAATCTTTAGGAGCTATACTTTTCCAATGTCTTAAAGACTCTTTAAGTCCGTAATTGAATTTAAATCCTTTATCTATCAAATAATTTGGTTTTATATTAGTAGGAAATGCAGCTTTTTTTACTCTTACAGGATGTATATCTGATTTTTTTCCAATCATCTTAAATCCAATTTGTAGTATTCCCGCAACAATAACTAAAAAACTAACAGGGATACTAAACGTTGGTTTCTTATAACCTAATTCTTTTTTTATTATCTCTATCATCTCTTTTAAATTATGAATAGGATTTTCAGCATAATTATAAATAATTAATCTCTCATTTTGATTCATAGTAAACAAAATACTTTCAATTAAACCAAATACATAACCGTATGCTTTAATAATATTACCTCCATTTGGAAGCATAAATGCACCTTTCTTAAGGGCCTTTATTGTTCTATATATATTTCCTGGATCATGAGGTCCATAAATAACACTCGGTCTTACTATAATTAATCTCCTATCAATAGATTTTGCTAACCAAATTTGATGAATTTTTTCAGCTAAACCTTTAGAAATTCCGTAAGGAGTTTCAGCATAAATCATCGACTCTTCTGTACAAACATTTTTAGATTTTCCATAAGGTGCAATACTACTTGTAAAAAATATATTCTTAACATTCAATCTTTCTGCAAACTCATTTATATTTTCAGCACCATTAATATTAGTATCAAAATATTCTTTCCTATCATGGCCTGGTTCTCTGTGTATTGCTGCAAAATTATAAATCCATGATTCTTCTGTATTTATGTTGAAATCTATTAAATACTCTATCTTATTTCTAACATCACAATATATATATTCAACACTATTATGTAAAGTTGAATTAAAATATAGAGGTTTTTTTATATCAAATAAAATAATTTTATCAAACTTATGTTCTTCAATTAATTTATTAATTAAAAAAAAGGCTATATAGCCTGATCCTCCAAAAACGAAAGCTGTTTTCATTTATTAAGTTTATTGTCAAAATTACTATATTTGCGCTATGGAAAAAATTAAATTATTACATATTTCAGAAACATTTGTAAGTGGAGTATATACATATATCAAACAAATATGTAATTATTTAGAAAATGATGAACGTTTTGAAATTCATATTATATATAGTGGAGATAGAGGAGAAACTAAATTTGATCAAATTTCAAGTGATTTTTCGTCTAAAATTTTTTTTCATCAAATTTCCATGAAACGTGAAATTTCTCCAAAAGAAGATTTAAAATCAATCTTTAATATAAGAAAAAAAATAAAAGAAATAGCTCCAGATTTAATTCATATACATTCATCCAAAGCAGGAGTTTTAGGGAGACTAGCTGCTTTTCGTTTAAAAAACAAAGTTTTTTATACTCCTCATGGATACTCTTTTTTAAGAGAGGATATATCTGAATTTAAACAAAAACTTTTCTACCAAATAGAAAAATTCTCTCAATTTTTTTTCCCTGTACAAATAATTGCTTGTGGGGATCATGAATTTAGAATTGCTTCTAAAATTGATAATAATCGTGCTTGTCTGATTTTAAATGGTGTTAACCTTTCTTATTTTGATAATAAGAGTTTTAATTCTAATAAAAGCTCTAAGATTAGAATAGGTAATTCTGGACGAATTTCTATTCAAAAGAATCCAAGATTATTTAATTTAATAGCAAAAGAATTCCCTAATTATGAGTTCTTTTGGATTGGAGATGGTGATTTAAAACATGAACTAAATTCTCCTAATATTTCTATTACTGGATGGAAAAAATATGATGAATGTATAGATATTCTTAATTCCTTTGATATATTCCTATCTACTTCCTTATGGGAAGGACTTCCTTTCAATATTCTTGAAGCAATGGCTTTAAAAAAGCCTATAATAACAAATAATATTGAAAGTAACTTAATTACAGTTAAAGAAGGTGTAAATGGGTATATTTGTTCCACAATTGATCAATTTAATAACTCTATCAAAAAAACAATATTATCAAAAGAAGAAATGGGGGAAGCTTCTTACAAAAGAGTAAAAGATTTATTTAATCAAGAAAAAAATTTAGATAAATTAATTAAGTATTATATTGATTCCTTAAAAGATTAAATTGCGTTATCATCTCCTTTAATCATTAATAAACCTGTTTGCACAATAATTTTTATATCAAGATATAAAGTCCAATTTCTAACGTAGAATGCATCTGCTGAGATTCTTTTTTCCATATCTTCATCAGAATCAATTGCACCTCTATAACCTCTAATTTGTGCTAATCCAGTAATACCTGGTTTTACATAATGTCTTAAATAATATTTTTCAATAACTTCTTTATAGTATGTATCTTGAACAATCATATGTGGTCTAGGTCCTACCACAGACATGTCTCCTTTTAAAACATTTATAAATTGAGGAATTTCATCCAAGCTTGTTCTTCTTAGAAATTTACCCATTTTAGTTACTCTATTATCATTTCTTTTTGTTTCTATTATAGAGTTTGTTCCTGTTGTCCTCATTGTTCTAAATTTATAACAATCAAACTCTTTTCCATTTAATCCATTTCTTTTTTGTTTAAAAATAACTGACCCTTTAGAGTCTAATAAAATTAAGATACTTATCAAAGGAAATAACCAACTTAGAAATACAATACAGAAAAGTAGTGAAAATGTTTTATCTAGTATATTCTTAATTAATTGATTATAGGATAAATCTAAAGGAAACATTCTTACTTTTAGCACAGGTAGTGTATCAAGGTATTTTATTTCTAATCTTGTTACATTTCCATATTTAGAGTTAGGAATTAAAAAAAAACTAAGATGATTCTTTTGACAATATAAAATAAGTTGATCAATCATTGTATCCCCTAAATCTGACATTTGCGATAAATAAATTGTATCAATACTATTTATTTTTATAAAATCATCAAAATCAATTGAATCTATTTCAAATGATGGATACAAAATATTTGTATATTTTTTTCTAGAAATCAACCCTTTAAAATTTTGACCTAACTTAGAGTTTATAGTCTCCATAAAAACCTCAGTATTATTATTAATTCCTAGTATACAGACATTAGATACATAATATCCATTTTTTAAAAGATAATTATAAACAGAAATAATGAAAAATCGAAAAATAAATGAAAAAATAAAAAAATATAACAAAAAATCTAAAGTCATTCTATTCGAAAATAAAGGTTCTTCTTTTATTCCTGAAATAGCATAAACTATAATTGAAAATATACTTACCTGATTTAAATACCTTTTATATTTACCAAAATTTTTTGAAGATATTTCTTTATAAAATTTTGTTTTACTAGCTAACCACCCCCAAGCTAATAAGATTAAAATAAAAACTTTGAAATGAGTTATTAATAAATCTTCTATTGTCCATGATTCAATTTTCAAAGTAACATTATTAATATATTTATATTTCAATCTTAAAAAATAAAAGAACAAGAAACTTAATAATCCATAGTCAAAAAAGACTAATAATGTATAAATTTTTTTTAATAATTTGGTTTTCATTAGTATAAGTTAAATAAGCTATTGTAATCTTCCCCTTGTTAAGAACACTTAAAAGTAG
>NZ_JAOCDF010000060.1:0-3854 GCF_029840775.1 Empedobacter sp. GD03865 | reverse complement strand
AAATATAGTGATAAAATAGACTTTACAATCATAATAATTTATAATTTTAACATAATTAACATAATTACTTATGAATGATTTTGGAATGTTAAAAGATGTCTTAGATTCCATTTCTAAATCTAATGATAATTTAATAGTTTTAGGTGGAACATTATTAGGATTTATTTTAGTAAATATAATAACAGCGGGCGTTAATATATTTTATCAATTTAGATTAAAAGAAAAAGAAAAAGATGTTCTAAAATTTGAAATTTTAGAACAAAACCGAATAAGGCATAAAGAAGAATTATACAATCTAGTACAAGACTTAATGTATTATAATAATTATTCTGATTTACAACTTTATCTAACTAAATCATCAGATTTAAGAATGTATCTTCAGAGGTATAAGTTGTACTTCAATAAAGAATTGGTTGAATTGGTTGAAGATTTTAATGATAATTACTTTATTACAGTTTTAGGTCAAATTTCAAATAAAAATTATATTAAAGAAAATGAATATTTAAATAAACTAATTGATGAGTTTAATAGATGATTTAGTAAAGGATTATTTAATTAATGCAAATGGAGAAAAAAAGAAATTTGAATTACCTAATAATATTAAATTAAATGGGATTGAAAATTTTTTAAAAGGTGTTAGTTTTATATTTGATTTGGAAGGTACAAAAACAAAAAATTATATTTTAGACTTGTCTCATATAAAAAAAACTAATGTATTAGGAATGTTGCTCATTTATAAAGTATTAGAGTTTACAGTTAAGAAAAAATGTTTTCATAGACCTGTAATTGCTTATGAGCCTTATATATCTAATAGTTGGAGTAAATATGGTTTTATTTCTCTGATAAATGCATATATAGAAAGTTCAGATACATCTAAGGAATTACTAGAAATGAACATTAATATTACTGACCATTTTATAATTGCTCCTCAACCTTTAATTAGAGTTAATAATTTCAGTAATAATTTTTTAAAGTCAACTTTTTTACCTAAATTGAATGAATATTATCAAGGCAAAAGCAAAGTAGTTAGTATGATAAGTACTTGTTTTTCTGAAATATTATTAAATTTTTGGGAACATGCTGTAGATGATACTGAATCTGTTATGATAGCGGACGGTAGAGAACAATTTATAGAAATAGCTTGTGCGGATACAGGAAATGGAATTATTAGTACATTAAAGAAAAATAAAAACTACACAAATTTAACAGGAATTGAGTTAATAAAAATGTGTATAAATAAAGACATTACATCAAAAGAAGGAACAAATCATATGGGTTATGGTCTTTGGATTATTAATGAAATATGTAGGTCTGTCAAAGGTAGATTTCATTTATATTCAGAGGGTTTTTGTTATATACTCGATAAAGATAAAGTTATAGTAAAGGAGGTTCCTTATTGGAAAGGTACAATAGTTTATTTAGCTTTACCTTTATCAAATCCTATATCTTTAGAAGATATATCTAGTTTAGCAAAATATAAAGAAACAGATTTTAAAGTTGCATTTATATAATTATGAAAACAATAAAAGTTAATACATACGGTTCTATAATTAGTGATAAAATTATTAGTACAGAAATTTACGATATTATTAAAGAGTTCTTGGAAAATAAAGAGCCACTCATAGAAGTAAACTTTGAAGGAGTTATTGCAATGGCTACTTTTTGTGCAAAGCAAATATTTGGTTCATTATATATTGAATTAGGTCAAGATAGTTTTTTTGAAAAAATTAAAATATCTAATGCAAATCAAGATTTGAAGATAATCATTAACATGGGAATCCAAAGCGCCATTGAAGAGAGTAAAATATAAATAGTACACTAGTTGGTATACTAATTTAATTAAAAATATATATAGTGTTGATTATCAAATAATATATAAAGTCCCGCCAGCTCCACAAACCTCCTTTAAAAATTTTAAAGGAGGTTTTTTATTAAGAAAACTAAGGTTCCCAAATAATACGTGTCATCACATCAAGGTTGGTTCCGGTATGTTTGGTGATAGGAACTCCAGTAACCAAACCAATCATTAAATTGTGTTGAATAGCCAATCTAATTTGAGGTCTTAAAGTATAATGAAATCCATAGCGGTCAATATCCATATTATTTTCAAGTCCAATAAAGTTTTTCGAATTTGGTAAAACATACATCATACTTGCATTTATAGTTGCTCCAACATCTACTTTTTGCTCTTTATAATGATGTTCAAAAACAGGACCTGTATAGATTAACGTGTTGAAATTTTTAAAATTCTTTGCTCCAATAAAAACAGGATTCATTTTCATACCGGTAAATACAGAACCTTGATGTCCTAATTCTTTAAAATTATTAAACTCAAATTCATGAACATAAGCCACAGCCAAAGACATTTTTCGTTTTTCATTTACCAAAAAAGTATATTGAGTTGCTAATTTTAAACCTTCAATTTTATTGTTCGGAACATAAATAGAGCCATCGTTATTATCGCTTTTGTGATTAAAAGAAAAAGGTACTTCAACCTCCAATCCCAAACGATCTGCAACAGCCCATTCATACTCAATAAAACCATTATATTCATTATATCCTTTTTTCGAGGCAACTCCAAATCCTACATTTATCTCAGCTTCTCCTTTTCGTGCGCCCAAATCACGCATCAAATCTGTATAGAGAGGTTCTGCATGTTCAACTTTAGGTTTTAATGTTTTTTGCTGAGGTTGAATGGTGATAATTGAATCATTTTTCGTCTGAGCTATCGTAGTAATTGTTAAGAAAGTGCTTGTAATTATTGTTAAGAAAAATTTCATTTGTTTATTATTTTGAGACAAAGGACAAAGAAGATTTAGGAAGAAATTAGGAATTGAAGTTTTACCGCTTTAAAAATCTAACCTATTAAATTTTGAAGTTTTTTGATACTTATCATTTTAAGAATAATAAAAACTATCTTATCTTAGTCGATGAATTAACACCACATTTAAGACAATCAAACAATTATGAGTTCCTACGAATATTATAACTTTCCGATACAGTTGATAAACGGTTTTTTAGATGATTCTAAAAAAGTTTTGATTGATATTTCACACTATTGTATTTATAGAGTTTTTATAGATAATTTCGAGAAATATTCGGGTTCTTTTACAGGTTATCAGAAGGCTTGTGATGATTTTGGAATCGAATTTAAAAATGTTGCAGCAACTTATCAAAATGGTAAAGATTTGTATGAAGCAACAATAGATAAAAGTCCGATGGTTGGAATGACTTCTGAAATGTATTGGGATTACATGACCAATGAAAAATCTGAATTTGAGAAGGTTTTATTGCTTGGAGATCTTGCTTTTAAAAGCATTTTAGGTGCAAAATCATATATAAAATTGGATAATAAATATTGGTTTAGCCGAATGAATGGTTCTGTAAAATCAATTGCGAAAGAAGAAATTTCTCCAAAACTTCAACGTTATTTGAACGAATATCAAACCAAAAAAATTAAGAATCAATTAATTGCTGGTTGGGGATTAGCTTCTTATTCAAGATATAATCGCGGGTTTTATGTGAGTTATAAAATGACATTGGATGATTTGGCTTATCATGCGGAAAAGATTAGAAAATCTACTCAAGATAAAAAGATCAAAAATGATGTAAAATCTGCTCACAAAAAAGCATTAGAGAGATTGGAAAAGGAAGGAAAAATGAATTAAGATTTATTTTTTACATAAAGCAAAAGTCCATCAAAATTTTGATGGACTTTTTATATAGCTAATGTTTTAATCTATATTTCTTTTACTGTAATAATATTTACAGGGCAAGCTTTGGCAGCACGTTCGCAATTATCTGCGATAGAATGATCAGGATCTTTCAACGTATGGAAACCTTTTTTATCAATC
>NZ_JAOCDF010000006.1:0-114632 GCF_029840775.1 Empedobacter sp. GD03865 | reverse complement strand
AAATGTGATTCGTTCTTCGGTTGGAACATTGTTTACTAATCAAATTGCATCGGCGAGTAAAGAGGCTGTTTTGGATTTCTTAAAGTTGAAAAATATTCAAGTGGTTTCAACATTTTTGAGAGATGAAACAAAGAATTTATACGAGACTGATTTTACAAAATCATCTGCGATTATTTTAGGAACTGAAGCAACAGGACTTTCGGATTTTTGGGCTGATCATTCAGATTCGTTGATTAAAATTCCGATGTTAGGTTTTGTAGATTCACTGAACGTAAGTAATGCTGCAGCGATTTGTGTTTACGAAGCAGTGAGACAAAGACAATAAGAGATATAATATTAAAAATAAAAGCCACTTCGAAAGAAGTGGCTTTTATTTTTTTAAGTTATCAACCAAATTTTTTCATGCGCTTTGCAGCCTCATTCAACCAAGGTTGATAATTACAGTGTTTTTGTATCGCTTGATAAATTCCGTTGCTATTCGGATCTTTTGGATCAAGTTCATAGATTAATGAATTAATAAATCCGTTTTTTATCGATTGACTTTTGATGTTTTCCAATAAAGTATCTGGGGAAAGACCTTGATATAATTTTTCTTGTAAGTTTGTTAAGACAATATTACGGTAACTCTGATACGTTCTATAATCCTCGTCATTATCTAAATCAATTTTGTCTAATTCTGTCAAAAAATTAACGGGTAATTGTTGTGAAGCAGGATTGTAGTAAGTGTACGAATCCTTGTATATGTACAACAAATTGATAAAATCGTAATTTAAATTCGTTTTTTCTGTTTTGATGAATGAAGAATTAACTTCTAATTTTTCTAAATTTTCGAAAACTTTTTGATGAAACTTTTTGATTTGATTTTTGAAATCTGGCGGAGCAAGTTTAAATAATTCGGTATGTTCAGTTAAGAATTTATCCGTTTTAAAACTTTTGTCAACCAAATAATTGTTTCGATTTTTTCCTATTCCAGAGAATTTGAAATTATTCTCCAAATGTTTTAAATCTGTATTTAGAATCAAACTATCACCTGGAATCAAATAAATTGTAAACTCTTCGCGCTCGATAGAAAGTGTTTTGTAGCCTTCGTCAACTAACTGAAGAGTATCCGAAAAGTTTCCATCAAAATCTAAAGCAAAAGCTTTTTCACGATTATTCAATAATAGATAAATGCTATCTGTTTGCGCATTTGCGATTCGTCCACTAAAGTAGACAAGTTCACCTTTTTCTTTTTTAGGCGAACAACTGTAAATTGTAATTAAAAGTAGTAGGAGAAATCTCCACAACGTCTTCATTTTCATTTTTCTCTCTGCCTCACAAAAGTAGAAAATTATTCTTCGTTTTGATGAATTTCGAAGTAAGAATCTATCTTAAAATTTTCTGGTTTATTTGCTGCCGCAACCGCCAATTTATCAGCTTCTTCGTTCCAATGATGTCCAGCATGACCTTTTATCCATTGAAATTTTACGCGATGAATTTTATAAACCTCTAAAAATCTTTTCCACAAATCAGCATTCTTCTTTCCTTTGAAATTCTTTTGCACCCAACCAAAAACCCAACGTTTTTCCACAGCATCTACCACATATTTAGAATCCGTCACAATGGTAATCTCCGTGTTGGTAAACTTTAGCGTTTCCAAAGCCGTAATGACTGCCAACAATTCCATTCGATTATTCGTTGTTAATCGAAAACCTTGAGAAATTTCTTTTTTGACTTTTTTCTCGGTTTCCAACAAAATACAACCAAATCCTCCTGGACCAGGATTTCCCAACGACGAACCGTCTGTATATGCTACAATCGCCATGTTTTATGGTTTGTAGTTTAACATTGTGTCAATTGTTTGACGCGCAACAAAATGATAATTTGGACGAGCATCTTTGTAAATATTCTTCGCTAAATCTAATTGATTAGATTCTTTTAATGCTAAATACAAAGGCTCTAAAAATTTACGACGACCAACATTTACCAAGAATTCTTTCGCATTTGTGTTGACTTTATCGTAATGCATTAAAAATGCTTTTTCGTACCAAGCTGTTTCTATTTCTGGATTTTTAGAATTCGTAAAATCATAAATAGCATCCAAATAAGCTAAATCTTCCTTTGTGTTTTTAGTCGTATCAATTTGACGAATAAAATGAACCCATTCGTTTGTAGATTTCGTAGAAATTGCCACTTTTTTTGGTGCAACTTTATTTCTTCCGTTTGTAATATCTTGCTGTAATTGTGCTTCTGCTAAATCGAATAATTTTGAAGTAGGTTTTTTCAAATCTTTTGGCCAACCTATGTTATAAATCCATTCTTGAACAAAAGAATCGTCTCCATTTGTCAAATTAGCTTTCAAATATTCGACAAATTTTTCTGTAGTCATTGTTTGGAAAGCGTGCGAAGAAAAATATTGATTCAAGAATTTATCAAACTTTTCTCGTCCATATTTATCTTCTAACATTTTCAAAAATAAATAACCTTTATCGTAAGGAACATCAGAAAAAGCATCATCAGGATTTGCCCCTTTCATGTTTACTTTTAATGAAGTATATTTTTCTGGAATATTTTTCATTGATGTTTCTAAATCTTGAAAACCGATTACCGAAATCATATCCGCATAATCTTTTCCTTCTAATTCTTCCATAATTCTACGTTCGAAATAAACTGTAAATCCTTCATTTACCCAGAAATCATCCCAAGTAGAATTCGTTACCAAATTTCCAGA
Source organism: Empedobacter sp. GD03865 (assembly GCF_029840775.1). NCBI lineage: Bacteria > Pseudomonadati > Bacteroidota > Flavobacteriia > Flavobacteriales > Weeksellaceae > Empedobacter > Empedobacter sp. GD03865. The sequence goes on along the minus strand of NZ_JAOCDF010000006.1, from coordinate 111,922 downwards.
CCAAGAATGCGCCAATTCGTGTGCAATCAAATTCGTCATCGAACGATCACCTACAATAGCAGTTGGCGTAGCAAACGTTAAACGCGGATTTTCCATTCCACCAAACGGAAACGAAGGTGGTAAAACCAAGACATCAAATTGTTCCCAAGGATATTTTCCGTACAATTTTTCAGCAGCAGTCACCATTTTTCCCATATCAGCAAATTCCCAAGCGGCAGCTTTCAATAATCCAGGTTCTGCATAAACACCCGTTCTGTTATCAATTGGTTGATATTGCACATCTCCAACAGCTAAAGCAATCAAATAAGGCGCAATTGGCTGAGGCATTTTGAAAGTATAAACTCCTTCTGCATTTTTTTCTTTCGGATTGATTGCGCTCATCAAAGGCAATAAATCTTTCGGTGTTTTTACTTTCGCATCATATGTAAGACGAACACTTGGTGTATCTTGAATCGGAATCCAAGAACGAGTTAAAATTGCTTGTCCTTGTGACAATAAAAATGGATGTTTTTTATCGTGCGTTTGTTGCGGATTTAACCATTGTAAGGCATTTGCATCAGGCGAAGTTTTATAAAAAACTTTTACAATTGTATCATTTGGTGTAACATCTATGATTAATGCTTGACCTTTGATCGAATCTTTTTCGCCTAATTTATATGTTGTTTTTTGACCATTCGCTAATAAAACAGAATCAATTGTTAACTTTTCGGTATCTAAAATCAATTGTTTTGCTTGATTATTTTCGAATGTATAAGCCGCAGAACCTTTAATTTGATGCGTATCAAAATCGGTTTCGATATCCAAACTCAAATGTTTGATGCGAGCTTTATCTAAATCAGCAAAAGTTTGATTATCCTTTACTTCAGTTTCTGTGCTAGAAGAGATTTGTTTATTGCAACTAACCGCCGTTAAAGCCGTTCCTAATGCGATATAAACTAAATTTTTCATTGTTCTAAGTCTTTTAATATTGTGTTGTAAGCAGCTTCTTTCAGCGCCACTTTATCTTTTTTAACGTCTAAATCTTTGGTTTCGAAAGTAGCTAATAATCGAACTTTTATTTTTCCTGGATATCCTCGAAACCAATTGAATGGGAACATTTTATTCAATCCATGAATCGCCAAAACAGCCAAAGGCGTTTGTGTTTCAATAGCAATGTTAAACGCTCCATCTTTGAAAGGATCCAAATAAATCTTGAATTCTTTGTTGTTTGTTACACCACCTTCTGGAAAAATAAAAATACTCAGATTTTTGTCTAATTTTTTCTTTGCTTCTGGATAAACTAGTGCTTTACTACGTACACTTTTTCGGTCGACAGGAATACAAATTCGTTCGAATATTCTTCCAAAGATAGGGATTTTAAGCAATTCTGCCTTGCCAACAAATACGATAGGATGATGTTTTAGAATCGTCAACATCAACATAATATCCATCACCGAAGTATGATTAGCTATAAAAACATAATTTTCTTTTGGATCGAGTGGAACAAGTTTTTTGTAATCTATTCTGAATCCCGTTCCATACAACACAAATTTGCCCCAATATCTAATTAACGGATAAATATATGGGAATGTTTTTTCGAAACTTGCCAAAGGTAGTACGATAAAAACGCCTATTGTTAGGACATAAATTGCAGCTAAAAATATCATCCAAATGCGCCAAATAAGGACAAAAAAACCTGTGATGTATTTCATTGAGTTGGTTTAGTGGAGTAAAGATATGGAGAAAATGAAAACTAAACCTATGTTCCTATTTTTTCAAAAACTTCAAAATAGCTTCATTTAATATTTTTGGCTGTTCGAAAGGAACATAATGTGTCGAATTTGGAATAATCAATAACTCTGCTTTTGAAATATTTTGTTGAATTTCTTTTGTATGAATCTCTTTTACTTCATCTTTTTCACCAGCAATAACCAATACAGGATTTTGAATTTTATTTAATTCATTTTTTGTGATATTTGGTTCATTTAACATTAAGTTGATTAAACGTAAATTGGTATTTTCGGAAGGCTTATTTGCTAAACTTTTCAAACTCCCAATCAGTTCTTCGCTTACTCCATTTGGATTAAGAACTGCTCCAATAGTTACAATTTTATTAACTAATTCAGGATATTTAGAATTAAAAATTAAAGCTGTATTTCCACCATCACTCCAGCCAATAAGATTGACTTTCTTTAGATTAAATTTTTGAATGATTTGAAGTAAATCGTTTGCAAATTCTTCGTAAGTGTAAGGTGTATGTGTCAAATCGGTACTTCTACCTTGTCCGCGCGTATCAAGAACAATTACTCGATAATGCTTCGCAAAAAATGGAATTTGTTGATAAAAATCCTCAATACTTCCATTATTTCCGTGCAAAAATATCAAAGGCTCACCTTCTCCATATTCTTCATAATAAATCTTCGCATCGTTTATATCAACATATTTTCCTGACTTATTTTTTCCGTAAATCGACCTTTTAGCTTTCTCTTTATGCTGATAGTATGAAATCAATTCTTGTGTTTTTGTATCAATTTCTTCAGACTTTTCTTCATTTATAGTTAATTTATCTTTTGAGTATAAAACTTCTAAGTTAGCGATAAAAACTCCTGCAGAAGCTTCCCAATTTCCTTGACTTTGATACCTAAACAACAAGTCTTTTCCTAAAGATTTCTTAGCAGAAATACCAAAAACAAAATCTTCTTGATCAAGTTTTTTATAACGAACTAATTGTAATGTTACAGCAATTTGCTCTACATTTTTGAATCGAAATTTATAAGGAGTTAAATCAATTTTTTGCCATGCAGTTGTAGAAGTTTTATAAATAATATTCTCATCTAAAATAGATTCTACGGGTAATCCATTTTTGACTGAATAAATATTAACTTTCAGCGTAATTTCTTCAAATTTTGAACTTGGAATAATATGAAAGTTAAATGCATTTAGTTTTGTATTTTGGTAAATTTCAAAAATATTTCCTTGTTCAATTGTAGGTACATTTTCATCAAACATTTTAGAAAAAGTAAGCATTGGACGAGTTTTTTGACCAATTATTTTTTCTTTCATTTTTTCAGATTTAACAATAACTTCAGCTAATGAAACTTCTTTTTCCTTTAAAATTATAACTGAGTTTTGTTGAATTTCTTCAATAGATTTCGAAACTTCTTTATAACCAGCTGCATCAAAAATTAAATGACTTTGTGTGAAATTTTCTGGAATTTCGATTGAAAATAGACCATTTTCATCTGTAATAGCTCCAACTTCTGAATTTTTTATTCCAATCGAACAATAAGGTATAGCTAAATTATTACTGTCTTTTACACTTCCTTTCAATTGAATTTGAGCTTGAAGAATTGTACAAATTGTTACGATTAATATAAAAAAATAGTTGCGCATATTTTATTGTTTTTGTTTATAAGACGAATTGTTTTTAAAAAGGTTACATGACAAGATAGATAATTATTTCTTAAAATTTTTCTGCTACAACGTTATCGCAATAATATTGATTTTGAGATGAATTTGAAATGATTAAATTTGTTAAGGAAAGAATACTAAAAATATTATGGCTTTAAATACAATCAATCCAACAACTACGAATGCTTGGAATGCGTTAGAACAACATTTTCAAACGATTCAACATACGTCAATCAAAGAATTATTTGCTCAAAATGTAAATCGTTTTGAAGAATTTTCGATTCAATATCCTTCATTATTAGTGGATTATTCGAAGAATAGAATTAATGCAGAAACGATTCAACTTTTGGTTGATTTGGCGAAAGAAATGGATGTTGATGCAGCGATTCAACAAATGTTTGAAGGAGATGTCATTAACGTGACAGAAAAAAGAGCTGTTCTGCATACAGCTTTACGCAATCGCTCTAATGAAGAAGTTTTGGTTGACGGAAAAGATGTGATGCCTCAAATTAATGAGGTGTTAGATCAGATGAAATCTTTTTCGGAGAAAGTAATTTCGGGTGAATGGAAAGGTTTTTCAGGAAAAGAAATTACAGACGTTGTCAACATTGGAATTGGAGGTTCTGACCTTGGACCTGTGATGGTAACGGAAGCGTTGAAACATTATAAAACTCGTTTGAATATTCATTTTGTTTCGAATATTGATGGAACGCATTTAGCAGAAACTTTTAAAGAAATAAATCCAGAAACAACCTTATTTATTGTTGCTTCAAAAACATTTACAACGCAAGAAACGATGACAAATGCTTTTTCAGCAAAAGAATGGTTTTTGAATTCTGATGCTCAAGAAGCTGATGTAGCGAAACATTTTGTGGCGTTATCGACAAATGCAGAAGGTGTTGCTAATTTCGGAATTGATACGGCAAATATGTTCCAATTTTGGGATTGGGTTGGTGGTCGTTATTCATTGTGGAGTGCGATTGGTTTGAGCATTGCTTTGGCAGTAGGTTTCGATAATTTCGAAGAATTGTTAGAGGGAGCGCATGAAATGGATGTGCATTTCAAAACAGAAACTTTAGATCAAAATATACCAGTAGTTTTGGCACTTTTAGGAATTTGGTACAACAACTTCTTTGGTGCAGATTCGGTTGCTTTGTTACCTTATGAACAATATTTATCGCGCTTTGCAGCATATTTTCAGCAAGGTGATATGGAATCGAATGGTAAATATGTTGGTCGTGATGGAAAGAAAGTTGATTATGAAACTGGACCAATTATTTGGGGAGAACCAGGAACAAATGGACAACATGCTTTTTATCAATTAATCCATCAAGGAACAAAATTAATTCCAGCCGATTTTATTGCAGGAGCTAATTCGTTGAATGTTTTAGGCGACCATCATGCAAAATTATTATCAAACTTTTTTGCTCAAACAGAAGCTTTAGCATTTGGAAAAGATGAAGAAACGGTTGTTGCTGAATTAGAAAAAGCAGGAAAATCGAAAGAAGAAATTGATTTCTTAACTGCTTTCAAAATTTTTGAAGGAAATCGTCCTACAAACTCAATTTTATATGAAGTATTGACACCAAAAGTTTTAGGAAACTTAATTGCCATGTACGAACACAAGATTTTTGTACAAGGTGTGATTTGGAATATCTTTTCTTTTGATCAATGGGGCGTTGAATTAGGAAAACAATTGGCAAATGTTATTTTACCAGAATTAGAAAATGATGAGCAAGTTACTTCTCATGATGATTCTACAAATGGATTAATCAATGCTTATAAATATTGGAGAAAATAATTTATCAATATAACTACTAAAAAATCCGCTCAATGAGCGGATTTTTTTATGAATTTTTGTGACCAGTTTCTTCATGTCTTACATGAACCCAATCAATTTTGTCACTTTGTTTAACTGCAATATTAAAAAAAATTGAGACTATCACCAGTTATTGCATAAACACGTTTTATATTCGCTTTTTCTAGTAATTCTACAATTTGATGTGCTACATTCTTTCCCATAATAAAGTATTTTTTTGATTGTGACTAACAAGTTATGAAATTATAGAATGAAAATATTTGGAATAAGTGTTAAATATTTGAATATTAAATTGTTGAAAAATAAAAAAGCCTGTTAAGAAACAGGCTTAAAATTAACACATGAGGACAAAATTTACTCTACTAAATCTTATACGTACATGAATATTTCAATATTTGTGCCAAAACTATATTCGACATAAAAAATAATTGCACAATCTATTTAACCGCTTTTATTTTTCCATTCATTGTGGCAAAATGACCAGGGAAAGAACATAAGAAATCGTATGTACCTTCTTCTAAAGTAAATTTGATTTGATCATTTTCTTTACCACCTAACAATTTTGTGTGCGCAATAATTTCTGATTGTAATTCGGTCGGAATATAATCTGTCGCCTTAGCAGAAGCCGCTGTATTTGCAAAAGCAGAAGCATCAGAACCTGGCTTTAATAAAATAAAATTATGTCCCATTGCTTCTTTTGACATTTCACCAGCATTCATCAAGATTAAAGTTACTTCTTCGCCAGCTTTTACTGTAAATTCAGTTTTATCGTAACGCATATCATCACTCGCTTTCAAAACAATATGGTTGTTTGTAGCAGGCGTAGCTGTAGAAGTTTCAGCATCTTCTGATGGAGCTGTACTATAATCTATTTCTGGTTGAGTTGTTTCATCTTTCTTAGAACCTCCGCAGCTCATCATCAAAATTGCCGCGAAACTCATCAAAACTATTTTTTTCATTATTTCAATTTTTTGTTTGATATAAAAATAATGAAATCCAGTAACTTAAAAAAGTTTACTCAGTCTAAATAGAACTGATTTTAAACAGATAAATATCTAAGGAATATCCAAATATTTGTGTGTTTGTAAAGAATAACGCCATTTCGGATTTTCTTTTACATATTCCACAATCAATGGAAGATTTTTGTCGCGTTTGCTCCATTCTGTTTGTAAGAAAAGTGTACAATCTTTTCCAACACGAGCAGCTTGTTCTTCAGCAAACTGAAAATCGTGATTATTGAACACAATACATTTCAATTCATTTGCAGCTTCGCAAACTTCGTCTAACGGCAACATTAATTTCTTCGGAGAAAGACAAACCCAATCAATTTCTCCGCTCAACGGATAGGCACCCGAAGTTTCAATATGGATTCTTGCACCTTTTTCGTGTAGTTTTTTTGTCAAATAAGTCAAATCCCACATCAAAGGTTCTCCTCCTGTAATGATGATTGTTTTGGCTTGAGAAGTCGCCAATTCTACCAATTCATCAACGTTAGTTAAGGGATGCTTTTCAGCATCCCAACTATCTTTTACATCGCACCAATGGCAACCAACATCACAACCTCCTAATCGAATAAAATAAGAAGCCACACCTGTATACATTCCTTCACCTTGAATTGTGTAAAAATGCTCCATTACAGGCAATAATTTCCCTTCTTGTATCAATTGTTGTTCTTCTGCAGTTGTTGATGCAATGTGTATCATAATTTTATTTTTTGTTGTTGTATGCCAACAATGTGTTTTTTAATAACATAGCGCGTGTCATAGGTCCAACTCCTCCTGGAACTGGCGTTATCCACGATGCTTTTTCTTTTACATTATCAAAATCTACATCACCAGCTAATCTAAATCCTCGTGGATTAGTTTCGTCATCAACGCGTGTAATTCCTACGTCAACGATAACCGCTCCATCTTTTACCATATCAGCTTTTAAGAAACCTGGAACACCTAATGCGGTAATCACAATATCAGCTTCTTTTGTAAATTGTTCTAAGTTTTGAGTTTTTGAGTGTGTTAATGTAACTGTACTGTTTCCAGGATTTCCGTTTTTACTCATCAAAATACTCATTGGGCGACCAACGATGCGAGAACGACCAATCACAACTGTATGTTTACCAGCTGTATCAATGTTGTAACGCTCTAGCATTTCCATAATTCCGTAAGGAGTAGCAGGTAAAAATGTTTCCATCTCTAACGCCATTTTACCGAAATTCATCGGGTGAAAACCATCTACATCTTTTTTAGGATCAATTGCATTGATAACCGCTTCTTGATCGATGTGTTTTGGTAATGGTAATTGCACGATAAATCCGTCCAATGTATCATCATTGTTCCATTTTTCAATTTCTGCAATTAAATCTTCTTGAGAAATTGTATCTGGTAAACGTAATTCTGATGATTCAAAACCTACAAAATGACAATCCTTGATTTTATTGTCAACATAGGTCTGAGAAGCACCATTACTTCCTACTAAAATTGCACCCAAATGTGGTACACGAACTCCTTGGTCTTTGTAATTCTGCACCAGCTCCTTGATCTCTTGTTTGATCTCTTTTGCCAGTTTAATACCGTCTAAAATTTGCATTGTTTTGTTGTGTTTGCGCAAAGATACGGACAAATTGGAAAATAAATCATTAAGTTTTGAGTTGATGATTTTCTGATTAAATAGAAAAACCACTTCGTTGTGAAGTGGTTTTAGCATTATTGATATTTTTTCTGCGCTTCTTTCAAGTAATTAAAAACTTGCGTTGTTTTCATTTTTTTGGAATTCGTATTAAAAATAAACATGCCAGTTTCGACATTGAAATAATAATCTTTTTCTCCATTTTTCAATTGAAACCATTCCAATAAACCATTTGTAAGATTAACACCAATCCAATTGATTTGTGAAGTTTTGAGGTCGAAAATAAAATTATCATTCGGATTATTTGTGGTGATATAATGTATTTTGTCGTCCAAAACATATAAAACACCACTTCCTTGAAACGCTTTCATTTTAAAGAATTTTGATTGTTGATTTCCAAAGTTATAACGCAAAACTGCTTTGAACTCTGCATTTGGAGGAACTTGTGCTAACAAAGCATTTTGTTTCTTTTCGCGCGATTTACTTGCCCAAAAAGCAATTCCAAAAATTAAGGCAAATGGTAAAAAACAACAAAGTAATGATGATAGTAATGAGAGAATATTATCCATAGTAGATTGATTTAGGTTGTGTTAAGATAATAATATTATTTCACTTTATCCAAAAATGAGGAAATAGTTTGTTTCCATTCTTGCCCAAATCTATTCAAATAATTTTCATGACCAGCTTGAGGAAACGTTTTAAGAATTTTAGAGTTGGATTGAATATTTTGAAATATTTGTTGTGTTTCTTGATTTGTCACATTTTTATCTTTTTCACCATACAACAGCAAAATCGGTTGTTTTATAGATTTTGCATAATCTTCGGGATTGTGATCAAAAGCCCAAAAATTATTAATCGTTCCTCCCCAAAAGGTCAATAAATTAGACATAGGAAATGTTGGAATATTCATGTTTTTGAAACGATTATCAACCGTTTTTTTCATGGTGCCAAAAGGACATTCAATAATTATAGAGGAAGGATTTACGTCTTTTTTAGCAACAGCTCGCATTATTGCGGAAACGCCCATTGAATTTCCATATAAAATAACGTTTTTATGATTTTTTAATGCAAAATTATAAACTGTTTTCACGTTTTCGGCTTCAAAAAATCCGATGGTTGTTTGATAACCTTCAGAATTTCCACTTCCCATAAAATCAGTCAAAATCGTTGAATATCCCAATTTATTAAAATAATTAGCATTTTCTAAAAGCGATGTTTTTTCTGATGAATATCCATGAAAAAGAAGTACAATTCCTTTTTCGTTTTCAACATTTTTTATCCAAATTTCAAGCTCAACATTACTCTTTAATCGCTCTACTTTATATTCTTTCGGAACAGCTAAATTGGATGAAGGTTTAGGATTTTCAACACCTAAGAAAATCATTTTAACTTTTTCGAAGGTTGTTAAATCATTTGGGGATTTTCTTTTGAATGATTGATCTACTTCAATAAAATGAGTGAATTTATATGCATGAAAAATGGCAATAATATTCATCATTAGAAAAATGAAAACAAATGTTGAAATCAATATTTTTTTTAATTTTTTCAATAGAAGGTTTTAATCAAAAATAAAAAAAGCCAACACAACAATCAAATTATTGGTTAGCTTTTAATTATTTTTTAGAGACCTTGTCAAGGTTCAAAACCTTGACAAGGTCTTACAAATTACTCATTTTTTCTTCCACAACTTTTCGTTCTTGCGCAATCAAATTATCTTCTTCTGTCGGAAATTGAAAAATTCCAGAATTGATGCTTTCAATGCGTTTCAAGACTTCGTAAGATGCTTTTGCTTTTACAATATCTTCTCGATTTAGATAAATACGAATCGCTTTCATAAACGTCAAAATATTTTTCTTTTTCAATTCATCTGCCAACAAAAACTGATCGCGTTCTTCGTTTGCTTCCAATAAAGTCGACAAATTATTGTCATCAATTTTGTAATACGATTGTAACATTTGATTGAAAATAATCAAAAAACCTTCATCAGCATTTCCGACTTCTAACGAAATAATTCGTGCTAATGTTTTGTTTAATTCTTGAATATATTTTGAAATAAAATCTTGTTTAATCATCTTAATCTAATTTTTTAGATAACTTTTCGAAAGTTTTTTTTGCGTTTTTATCTTCGTATAAAATCTTATGAACAGCGTTGATAATTGGCGCTTTTATTTGGTATTGCTCATTCATAATTGCCACACCTTTTGTCGCATAGTAACCTTCGGCAACCATATTCATCTCCAAAATAGCAGATTTTACGGTGTAACCTTTTCCAATCATATTTCCGAACATTCGATTTCGTGAAAAGAACGAATATCCTGTTACTAACAAATCGCCTAAATAAGCCGAATCGTTAATTTTACGCTTCATTGGACTTGCAGTTTTTAAAATATGATTCATTTCTCGAATCGCATTACTCATCAAAACTGCTTGGAAATTATCTCCATAACCCAAACCATGCGCTATACCTGCTGCAATCGCGTAAATATTTTTCAATACCGCGCCAAATTCAGTTCCGTAAATATCGTTTGAAAGTTTTGTTTTGATAAAATCACAAGCCAAACAATCCGCAGCAATTTGTGCTTTGTTTTCGTCTTGCGCCGCAATTGTCAAATATGAAAGACGCTCCAAAGCTACTTCTTCAGCGTGACAAGGTCCACTTACAATTCCTAATTGTTCTTCTTTTACGTCGAATTTATCAAACAAATATTGTCCAACCAATTGATAATGATCTGGAATAATTCCTTTGATTGATGTCACTACAAATTTATCTGTCAACGGAACAGTTAATTTACTCAAACAATCGACAACGTAAATAGATGGCACAACCAAAAAGATGATATCCGAATTCATGACAACTTCGTTGATATCCGTTGAAATTTTAAGCTTTTCTGACTTAAATTCGACATCAGTTAAATAATTTGGATTGTGTCTATTTCGCTCCAAATATCCTTTTACGTATTCATCTTTTACCCACCAGTTGAAAGTTTCAAGGTTTTTATTCAGCATTTTTGCAATCGCAGTTGCCCAGCTTCCATTCCCTATTAATCCAACTTTACGATTAGATAACTCTATCATAATATATGTATTGAATAGACAAAGTTAATTAATTTGTAGCTTAGGTATTTTGAATTTTACGAAAAGAAACTCAATTTTGTAAAAATTTTAACGACTTTGTATAAAAAGCTTTTTAGTGAGACCATTATCTACGGTATTGGCTCTATTTTGCCGAGGGTAATTATTTTAGCATTGAATTTTTTTATTATCAAGCAAGTTGATAATTCAGATTTTGCAATGTTTTCTCAATTATATTCTGCGGTTTCTTTCCTGAATGTCATTTTAACATTTGGTTTCGAAACAGCCTTTTTCCGCTACGCAACCGAAGAAGGAATGTATCAAAAAGTGTTGAATACAGCTTTTTGGTTTATGGTAATGAGTTCCACTGCGATGCTCGTTTTGGTTTTTCTTTTTTTACAACCTTTGGCAGATTTTGCAAACTATAGCGATCATCCCGAATACTTGTTATGGTTTGCCTGGATTGCTTTTTTTGATGCAATTTGTGTGATTCCTTTTGCAGTTCTACGTTTTAAAAATCGACCAATATTATATACAGCAATTCGCGTAATTCAGAATGTTTTTCAAGCAGTTTTGACAATTGGTTTGTTGTATTATGTTTCGAAAGATTTTATGCTAGGTTTAGGTTTTGATAATGCGATTTCCTATCCTTTTATAGCGAATTTATTAGCGAGTATTTTAGGATTTGTATTATTAATAGGCGTTGTACGTCATGTTCAATTCAAATTTGATCAATCACTTTTCAAACAAATGTTTTTGTACGGTTATCCGATTATGATTGCTGGTTTGGGGTATATTTTAAATGAAAATTTCGATAAATTAGTTCAACGACAATTAATAGATCCAGCAGCAGCGGGTTCTTATGGCGCTTGTTACAAATTAGCAACATTAATGACGCTTTTCGTAACAGCTTATCGAATGGGAATAGAACCATTTTTCTTTAAAGTTGCCAAAAAAGGAGATGCAAAACAGACATACGCGAATATTTTGTTCTTTTTCAGTATCATTTGTAATATTGTAATTCTTGGAATTTTAGCAAATATTGACTGGATTAAGAAAATATTTGTTCCAAATTCAACGTATTGGAATGCTTTAGATATTGTCCCAATTATTTTAATTGCGAATTTATTTTTCGGAATTTATTATAACCTTTCAACATGGTACAAAGTAACGGATAGAACAAGTATCGGAACTATAATTTCATTGGTTGGTGGTGCGATTACTATTATTTTGAATGTTTTTTTATTGCCAAAATATGGTTTTATGGTTTCTGCCTGGACAACTTTATTGGCGTATGGTGTAATGATGGTGATTTCGTACATTTGGGGTCAGAAAGTTTATCCGATTCCGTATAAAGTCAATAAAATTGTACTTTACATGGGAATTGCAATTGCTTTAGCATGTACAAATTATTACATTCTCGATTCTAATTTGATTATTGGTAATCTGATTCTTATCGTGTACATTGCGTTTATTGCATTTGCGGAAAAAAATACACTTAAAAAACTAAGAAAATAAAGATGAAAGTAAAAGTTATCAACATCTCGAAACACGCTTTACCAGAATATAAAACAGCTTTATCGGCTGGAATGGATTTAACAGCTAACATTGATGCACCAATCGAATTAAAACCTTTGGAAAGAAGATTAATTCCAACAGGATTGAGCATCGAATTACCAGCAGGTTACGAAGCACAAGTTCGTCCTCGTAGTGGAATGGCGTTAAAATATGGTTTAACTTGTTTGAATTCTCCTGGAACAATTGATGCAGATTATCGTGGAGAAATCGGTGTTATTTTAGCTAATGTTTCAAACGAAGCCGTTACAATCAACGATGGGGAGCGTATTGCACAATTAGTGATCGCGAAACACGAAACGGTTGAGTGGGAAGAATCTAACGCTTTAAATGAAACTGAACGCGGAGCTGGAGGTTTCGGAAGTACAGGAAAACAATAATTTTTTTGTCATTCTGAGCTTGTCGAAGAATCTAAAAAAGAAGTAATTCAATTATAAAATATCAATCTAACAAAAAATATTTTTAGAAATAAAATGAAAATTATTATCCCAATGGCAGGACGTGGTTCACGTTTACGCCCTCATACATTAACAACACCAAAACCATTAATTCCAATTGCAGGAAAACCAATCGTGCATCGTTTGGTAGAAGATATTGCGAAGGTTTGTTCAGAAAAAATTGACGAAATTGCTTTTGTAATTGGTGATTTTGGAGCTGAGGTTGAAGCTGATTTAATTGCAATTGCAGAAAAATTAGGAGCAAAAGGAACAATTTGTCATCAATTGGAGCCGCTTGGAACAGCGCATTCTATTTGGATGGCAAAAGAAGCTTTGGATGGACCAACGGTTGTGGCGTATGCAGACACATTATTTCGTGCAGATTTCAAATTAGATATGGAATCGGATGGCGTTGTTTGGGTAAAACAGGTCGATAATCCTTCGGCTTTTGGCGTTGTGAAATTAGATGATAACAGTGTTATTACAGATTTCGTAGAAAAACCAAAAGAATTTGTTTCGGATTTAGCAATTATCGGAATTTACTTTTTCCGTGATGGACAAAAGCTATATAAAGAAATCGAATATTTATTAGAAAATGATATTCAAAAAGGAGGTGAATATCAATTGACGGATGCATTAGAAAATATGCGTGCTGCGGGTGATAGATTTACGCTTGGAAAAGTAGACGAATGGATGGATTGTGGTAACAAAGCCGTTACTGTAGATACAAACACTCGTGTTCTTAACTTAGATAAAGAAGAATTTAAAGGAATTGCTGCATCAGCAACGGTTGACAATTCATTAATCATCGAGCCATGTTTTATTGGAGAAAATGTTGTGATTAAAAATTCGAAAATTGGACCTTTTGTTTCATTAGGAAATGGAACGGTTGTTGAAAACTCGAATATTGATAACAGTTTGATTCAAGAAAATTCAATCATCAGTAATGCAAATCTTACAGATACAATGATCGGAAATAATGCCAAATATTATGGTGTTTCGCGCAGTATCAGTTTGGGAGATTACTCAGAATTGGATTTTAAATCTCACGAAGCTTAAAAAATTATGATTAAAAAATTAACGTATATCTTTTGTTTAGGAGTTCTTGCAACAGCTTGTAACACTCAGAAAGTAGCAAAAGTAGATAAAGATAATACAGAAGTTGTTTCGGCTTCTTCAAAAATTATTCAACAAACCTTATCAAAAAAATCATCATTCAAAGATTTGACGATTAAGGCAAAAGTTTCAGCAGATTTGGGAGATGCAAATGCTACAATTGCTGTAAAAAATGGGCAAAAGATATGGGTTAATGCTACGAAATTTGGACTTACAGGTGCACGCGCATTGATTACGCCTGATGGTTTTTCGGCTTTCGAAAAAATCGGTGGAACATATTATGAAGGAGATTTTTCTATCGCAAATAAATTATTGAAAGTTGATTTTATCGATTATCAAAAATTACAAAATTTGATGTTAGGAAAAGTTTTCGTTGATCTAAATCCTACAGATTATACAGCGACTTTTGCGAATAATCAATATACGATTACATATAATAAAAATCAAGCGATTGCAACTTCTCCAAAAGAAGGCGAATATATACAAACATATGTTTTTGATAATGGTTTCCGATTGAAAGAAGCACATCTGAAAGATCCAAAACGAAAAATGGAAGTTGATTTGGCTTACGACAATTGGGTAAAAGCTGGAGCAGAGGAATTTCCGAAAAATGTTAAAATTATTATAAAAGAGAAAAAAACGCGTCAAATAGACTTGGAATATAATAGTTTTACGTTTCAGGAAACGAACACACCGTTCTCAATTCCAGATGGGTATAAGAAAAAAGAAATAAAATAATGAAGTTTGTTTTATCAACTGTACTTTTAACGTTGTCATTATCAGTGTTTGCGCAGGTTCCGTACAATAAAGCGAACTTACAAAAACAGAATGCTCAGCTTAAAAAAGAGATTATAAACTTAAACAAACAACTCGAGGTTAATAAGCAAAATTCGAAGTTAAATGTTGATTTTGTGCAGAATTTGACGAAAAAAATTCAGGTACAAACAAAATTAGTTAACAACTTATCGAAAGAAAAACGCTTTATCGAGGACGAAATTTATTTAACTCAATTAGAGATTAATAAACTTTCGCGCGAGTTGGTTGAGCTAAAAAAAGACTACAAACAGGTTTTGGTTCGAGCATATAAGAACAAATCTGTTGAAAATAAATTACTTTTTGTGCTTTCTTCTAAAAGTTTGGGAGAAGCATATCGTCGTATCAAATATTTAGAAAAATATTCGGCTTTTCAATTAGGACAAGCAAATGAAATTATCGGTAAACAAACTGATATTCAGACGAAAAAAGCAAAAAAAGAAAAAGCGAAAGACGAAAAAGAAAAAGTACTTTCTCAGCAAACTTTGTTTAGTCAAAATCTTGAAAAAGAACGATTAACAAAAGAGAAAGCGGTCGAAGAATTCCGTAAAAACGAAGGTGTTATTGCTGCTGAAATTAATGCAAAAGAAGCACAACAACGTCAAATTGATGCACAGATTAAAGCAATTATTGAAGAAGAGATTCGACAAGCAAAGATTCGTGCAGAAAAAGATTTAAAAGATTGGAATGAAGCAAAACGAGGAAACTCTATTGCTTCTTATAACGAATATTTACGTGATAATCCGAAAGGAGATTATGCGAAATCTGCTCGTACAGCAATTTTAAGAATTGAGAATGATGCCAAAGCATGGAATATTGCACGTTCAGCGCATACAAAACAAGCTTATCAATCTTATTTAAATCATCATCCAACAGGAAGTTTCGTATCTACAGCAAAAACAGAAGTTGCTAAATTTGAACAATTAGAACGCGAAGCTGAAGCAGAACGTCAACGCATCATTGCACAACGTAAAGCAGAAGAAGATGCTCGTCTAAAAGCTCAAAAAGAAGAAGATGCTCGTAAAATTGCAGCAGCTAAAGCTGAAGCTGAGCGTAAAGCGAAGATAGAAGCTGAGCAGAAAGTTGTTGTAAAAGTGCCAGAAAAAGAACGTGTTGTAAAAGTAGATGCAGTAAAACCGGCTGAGACTTTTGCAGAACGTCCAGATTCTGAAGGTATTTCGGGAGAATTCTCATCAAACAAAGGTCGTCTACCTTGGCCTGTTGATAAAGGAACGGTTGTAAGTAGATTTGGAGCTAATTCTCACCCAGTTTTATCTAATATTACAACGCAAAATAGTGGTGTTGATATTTCAACTTATCGTGGAGCACATGCACGTGCTGTTTACGAAGGAACTGTTCAAGCTGTAATGAGTGTATCTGGAAATGGTAAGTCTGTATTGGTAAGACATGGTTCGTATTATTCAGTTTATACAAACTTATCAAGTGTAAGTGTTTCGAAAGGTGATGATGTAAAACGTGGTCAGTCTTTAGGAATTATCTATACAAGTGGAGATGGAGAAACAATCATGAATTTCCAAGTTTGGAGCGGAACAACAAAACAAAATCCTGCTTCTTGGGTAGCGGGAATGTAATAAATTAATTATATATTTGCATTAAAATCAATTCAGTATGGGATTAGGAGGTAAAGAATGGATCGTAATCGTACTTGTTGTGTTATTATTATTCGGAGGAAAGAAAATTCCTGAATTAATGAAAGGATTAGGTTCTGGATTAAACGAATTCAAGAAAGCAACAAAAGATGATAACAAATCAGAAGCTACTGAAAGTACTTCTGACAAAAAAGAAAATTAAAATATATTTTTAATTAGATAATAGAGCATTGTAGTTGCGTATACAATTACAATGCTTTTATTTTATAAACTAAAACAAAACATGAAATTCACAGATAAAGCTTGGTCTATTTTTAATCAAAGTATCAATGATTATCACAAATATGATGATGTAAATCGTCAAATCGAAAATCCATATAGCGAAGAAGATTTAATCGCTCATTTATTGTACAAAAAAAATTGGATTGATACAGTTCAATGGCATTTAGAAGATATTATTCGTGATCCACAAATTGATCCAGTAGAAGCATTAAGCTTAAAACGTTGGATTGATAAATCAAACCAAGAACGTACAGATATGGTAGAATATGTGGATAGCTGGTTTTTACAACAATATGCGAATGTAGAAGTAAAAGCAGATGCAACTTACAATACAGAATCTCCTGCGTGGGCTGTAGACCGTTTTTCTATTTTATCGCTTAAGGTTTATCACATGAAACAAGAGGTAGAACGTGAGGATGCAACACCGGAGCATAAAGCAGCTTGTCAAGTGAAATTAGATGTTTTGAATCAACAACATCAAGATTTATCAACAGCGATTGAAGAATTGTTGGCTGATTTTGAAGCAGGTAAAAAATACATGAAAGTGTATAAACAAATGAAAATGTATAATGACGAGGATTTGAATCCAGTTCTTTATGCAAACAAGAAATAATTTTCAGAAAAATTAATAAAATATAGAAAACTCATCTTTTTTGGATGAGTTTTTTTATTGCGTACAAATATGTTAATTTCATCTAATCAAAATATTAGAATGAAAAAACTGAAATTTATTACTTGCTTTACCTTATAATCAACCTAAAAATTAACACCAGAAGAATTTAAAAAGCTTCAAACTAAAATTTTAGAATAATTATAAAGTTGAAATTACCTCGTATTGAAAAATATGAGGTAATTTTATAATTACTGTAAAATTTCACACATGAAGAAAAATTATTTCAAACCCTTACTTTTAGGAATAAGTTTATTCTCGATTTCGGTTTTTGGTCAACAAGAAAAACCAAAATACGATTATCAAGAAGCTTTCAAACCATTTTTTTATCAGAATAATGCAACAGAAACTCGTTCGGCGAGTGGAAAACCAGGTCATAATTATTGGCAAAATCGTGCAGATTATAATCTGAATGTTAGTTTGAATGAAGAAAAGAATGAAATTTCGGGAACAACTGAAATTACATATACCAACAATAGTTTTGATGATTTAGACTTTTTGTGGTTACAATTGGATCAAAATTTATTCAAAAAAGAATCTCGTGGAAGTGCTTTATTACCGATTTCTGGAAGCCGTTATGGCGATTCAACTTCTGAATTTGAAGGAGGTTATAAAATTAAATCTGTTCAAATCGACGGAAAAGAAGCGAAATACACTGTTTCGGATACACGCATGCAAATTGATTTGATTAATCATTTGAAAGCTCGTGGAGGAAAAACAAAAATAAAAATCGAATATTCATTTGTTTCGCCAGATTATGGAGCCGATAGAATGGGAGTAGAGCCAACTAAAAATGGAAAGATTTTTACGATGGCGCAATGGTTTCCTCGCATGGCGGTTTATGATGACATCATGGGATGGAATACTTTGCCTTATCTAGGTCCAGGAGAATTTTATCTGGAATATGGAGATGTAACAGCAAGTATTACGGTTCCGTCTACGCATTATGTGGTTGGTTCGGGAGAATTATTGAATGAAAACGAAGTTTACTCGAAAGAAGAAGTGAATCGTTGGAACAAAGCAAAAGCGAGTGATAAAACCATTATTATTCGTTCTGCTGATGAGGTAAACAAAGCGACAAAAGTTGCAAAAGGAACAAAAACGTGGAAATTTAAAATTCAGAATACACGTGATTTTGCTTGGGCTTCATCATCTTCGTTCATCTTAGATGCAGCAAAAATTAATCTTCCAAGTGGTCAAAAATCGTTGGCAATTTCGGCTTATCCAGTAGAAAGTGACGGAAATGATGCTTGGGGAAGATCGACAGAATATACAAAAGCTTCTATTGAGCATTACTCGAAACAATGGTTAGAGTATCCTTATCCAGCGGCGACAAATGTGGCAGGAAATGAGGGTGGAATGGAATATCCTGGGATTGTTTTTTGTCATATGACTTCGAAAGGTGAAGGACTTTGGGGTGTTACAGATCACGAATTTGGACATATTTGGTTCCCGATGATTGTTGGTTCTAATGAGCGTGTTCATGGTTGGATGGACGAAGGTTTTAATACGTTTATCAATGATATTTCGACGAAGAATTTCAACAATGGCGAATATTACAAAAAGCAATCTGCACAACGAATGGCGGGTTATTTATTCAGCGATAATCTTGAGCCTGTAACGACTCAACCAGATAATATGCGCGAAAGAAATATCGGTGCATTGTTGTATTATAAGCCAGGTGCAGGAATGAAAGTTTTGCGTGAAACAATTTTGGGTGAAGAAAAATTCGATAAAGCATTGCGTCAATACATCAAATATTGGGCATATAAACATCCAACGCCAGAAGATTTTTTCCGCACGATGGAAAATGTTTCAGGAGAAGAATTATCTTGGTTTTGGAGAGGTTGGTTTTTGAATAAATGGACAATTGATCAAGGAATTAACAGTGCAAAATATGTAGATGGAGATTACAAAAAAGGCTTGATTTTGAAAGTTGAAAATTTTGGACAATTACCAATGCCAACTACTGTTCAAGTGAACTTTAAAGATGGGACTTCTCAAGAAGTTAAATTACCGATTGAAGTTTGGAAACGTAATACAGAATGGACATTCAAAGTGCCTTCAACAAAAGAAGTTTCGATGATTAAATTGGATCCAAATGGAGCTTTACCAGATATTGATTTGAAGAATAATACATTCAATATGGCGGATGTAAAACCTGTTGAAAAGATTAATCCAAAAGAATACGAAGGTACATTTACGAATAAACAAATTAATTCAGAATTTGTGTTGAAAGCTGAAAACGATAAATTGAATTTAGTTTTTGGTGGACAAACTATTCCATTAGATTATCAAGGTGATGGTAAATTTGTGAATGAACAAGGCGGTTTGGAGTTGACTTTTGCAAAAGATAAAAAGACATTTTCTGTAGAAGAAGCTGGACAAAAGTTTGAGTTTACAAAGAAGTAAATTTGTTCTAAATTTTCATACTGAACCCGTTTTAGCATCACATCATAAAATATAAAAAACCACTTCATAAGAAGTGGTTTTTTGTTGACTATTATTTTTGAGATGTACCTTCTGGTTTAAGATATAAATCGAAGTAATCTGTAATTTTTTGCATCAAATGAACGCGATCTTTTCCACGAACATTATGCTCATGTCCAGGATAAACAAAATAATCCATTTGCATACCATTTTTCACTGCTTCGCGAATAAAATCAATCGAATGTTGCCAAACAACCACATTATCTTGCGCTCCGTGAATCATCAATAATTTACCTTTTAAGTCTTTTACACGGTTAATTAAATTCGTGTTTTTGAAACCTTCAGGATTATCTTGTGGCGATTCCATGTAACGTTCTGTGTACATAATTTCGTATTGTGTCCAATCTAAAACTGGTCCACCAGCAACACCAACTTTGAAAACATCAGGCTTACGTAACATAAAAGAAGTAGTCATAAATCCACCATAAGACCAACCATGAATTCCCATGCGTTCCGCATCTACGAAAGGCAAAGTTTTCAAGAAATCAACACCTTTCATTTGGTCATTCATTTCTGTAGTTGCTACATTTCCGTGAATCGCTTGTTCAAATTTAAGACCTCTATTCGCCGATCCGCGTCCGTCCATTGTAAATACAACATAACCTTTTTCCGCTAAATGATCGTACCAAAGATTTCCTGTTGCAGGAAAACGATTTGTGATTAATTGCGCGTGAGGACCATTGTATAAATAAACGATAACGGGATATTTTTTCGAAGAATCAAAGTTTGTTGGATAGATTAATTTTCCATACAAATCTGTTCCATCATCTGCTTTTAATGTTACATTTTCAACTTTCGCTGTGTTGTAATTTGCCAAAGGATTTTGAGCAGTTAAGATATTTTGTTTGAATTTTCCATTCGCATCTAACACATCAATTTTACGAGGTGTGTTATCATTACTCCAATTATCAATTGCATATTCTCCGTTTGATGAAACCGAAACATTGTGCGTTCCTGCATCTGTTGTTATTTTACGCAATTTTCCATTCTCCCAATTCACCGCATATAAATGACGATCTTTCGGAGAATCTTTTGTTGTCATAATTAAGAATTCTTTTTTCTTCGCATTTTCACCAACAAGATCCGTTACAATCCAATCTCCTTTTGTAATTTGGTTTAATAATTTTCCATCTGTATTGAAACGATACAAATGCATAAAACCATCGCGTTGCGACCACCAAACAAATTCATTATTTTTTCCTGGAATAAAATGTAATTCATTTTGAGGTTCTACATATTTTGCATCATCTTCTTTGAATAATGTTTTAATCAATTTCCCTGAAACAGCGTCATATTGATTCAATTCCAAATGTTTTTGATTACGAGAAAGTAACGCGATATAAATATGTTTTTCGTCTGGCGACCACGTAACCGAAGTTAAATAATGATCAACTTCTGGATGAGTTTCTAAGAAAATCGTTTTTTGAGTGGATGGATTATAAACACCTAACGTAACCGTATGATTTTTTGTTCCAGCAAAAGGATATTTGATGTTCTTATTTACCGCAGGTTGCACAGACCAATCAATAATTGGATAATCTGTAACTACTGTTTGATCCATTCTATAAAATGCAACTAAATTTCCTTTTGGCGAAATAAAAATTCCTTTGTGAATACCGAATTCATTTTGATGAACCGATTTTCCATTCACAATTTCATATTTTCCGTCTTTGGTAATTTGATGCGTTTTTCCAGTTTTATCAACAAAAAATAAATTGTTATCAACCACATATCCAACTTGATTATTTGTTGCATCAAATTCTTCATTTTCTGCATTATCAGGTAATTTCAACCAATCATTTTGTTGACCAGCAGTTGTAATTGTTTTATAACCTGTTTTTGTCGAATAATAAGCTTGCTTATCATTGATCCAATTCAAAGAAGGTATTCTTTTATTCTCAAATTGAGAACTTCTAAAAATTGTATCCGTTTTAAGAGAAGGAACTTCTTTCTTGATTAAAGCTTCTCCATAAGACGTTTTTACATTTTGCGTGTACGCATTTTGATTCGGAATCCATTGAACTTGATTTAGATTTTCGATACGTAAATTCGTCGATAATCCAAGTACAGCGTCCTCCATTGTGATGTTCTTTTTCTGAGCAAGTAAACTCGCGCTCATCAAAAGTGTACTCAATAAAATTGTTTTTTTCATGTGTGATTTCTATTTCAAATATTGCCCAAGTGCTTCTAAGTTTTTCTTTTCATTCCCAATAAAAATTTTGTCTCCATCTACCACGACAGGACGTTTTAGGAAAGTATAATCTGATAAAATATAATTTTTGATATCATCTTCAGAAAGCTGTTGATCTTTCAATCCTAATTTTTTGTAATTCTGTGCACGACGTGAAAATAGAGCTTCGTAGTTGCCAGCTAAATTCTTCATTTCTTCTAATTCTTCTGCTGTTATCGCAGTCGATTTTATTTCATGCAAATCAAAACCTGTAAAATCAAACTCTTTCATAATACGTTTGCACGTATCGCAAGTTTTCAAAAAAAATATTTTTTTCATTTCTCAAAATCTTTGGTTTTGTAAAGATAAATAAGTTTCATCGTTTTGCAGAATGATAAAGAATTTTGTCAAAATATATTTCAAATCGATAAAAAACTATCTTTGCAAGTATGGAAGAAACTAATTTTTTGCGTTTAAACAAATATATTAGCGATAGTGGTTTTTGTTCGCGTCGTGAAGCAGATCAATACATCGAAAATCGTTTGGTACAAATTAATGGACGAGTTGCTAAAATTGGGCAATTTGTAGGACCAAATGATGTGGTGACTGTAAAAGGTGTCGAAATAGAACCGCGCGAAAAGGAGCATGCGGTTTATATTATGCTGAATAAACCTGTGGGCGTTACGTGTACAACAGATCCTACAGATCCAGATAATATTATCGATTTTCTTTCGTTTGGAGAACGAATTTTTCCGATTGGTCGTTTAGATAAAGATTCGCAAGGATTGATTTTATTGACAAGCGATGGTGATATTGTGAATAAGATTTTACGTGCTGGAAATAATCACGAAAAAGAATACATTGTAACCGTTGATAAACCAATTACGGATGAATTTTGCGAACGAATGTCGAAAGGTGTTCCGATTCTTAATCAGGTTACGAAGAAATGTAAGATCGAAAAAATAAGTACAAATGTTTTCAAAATTACATTAATCCAAGGTTTGAATAGACAGATTCGCCGTATGTGCGAATATTTTGGATATGGTGTAAAAAAATTAGAACGTGTTCGGATTATGAATTTAACGTTGAATGTAGGAATTGGTCAACATCGAGATTTAACGGCAGAAGAATTAGCAGAAATCAATCGCTTGACGAAAGATTCGGAAAAACACGAAGAAAAGAAACCAGCTTCAAAATCAAAAAAATCATCAGCGAAAAAAACAAAAGAAATTTCTCCAGATTTTAAAGATTCGAAAGGAAAATCAATTAAAAAGCCAGTAAAAAAATCAACAACTCAAGCCAGAGTAGGAAAAAGTAAACCACCTACAAATACGAAAGGAGGTAAATTTGGTAAAAGAAGATAAAATCAAAAGACGAATATTTTTCGTCTTTTTTTATACATTTTAGTCAAAACTAACTTCTATCATGTCATTTTACCAAAGATTCAATATCTTTATAAAGTAAAATCTTAAAAACACATGAAGAAAATTGTTTATTCGTTGCTTTTTATAGCGATGACTTTTGGTGCATCGGTAAAAGCACAAGAAAATGTTACTTATCAATTGCCTCCGCAAGAAATTTTACAATTGGCAGATGCAGATATGCCGCCGTCAATTAGTACAGATCGTAAAGCGGAGAATGCATTTTTGTCTTATAGAAGTCGTTATAAAACGATTAATGAATTGTCAGAAACGGAATTACGTTTAGCAGGATTACGAATTAATCCAGTTACAAATATTAATTCACGTGAAACATTCAGCGAGAAAATTACTTATTTTGATTTAAAAACTTCAAAAGAAAAAACGATTGCTGGTTTACCTGCAAAAGGTCGTTTTTCTAATCAATCTTGGAACACTTCTCAATCGAAATTTGCCGTTACAAATACAACAAATAAAGGTGTAGAACTATGGATTGTTGATGTAAAAACACAAGCTGCAACAAAAGTTTATGAAGATAAATTAAACGCAAACTTAGGTCGTCCTTTCAATTGGATTTCAGATACAGAATTAATTGTGAATGTAATTCCAGCTTCTAAAAAAGCTTTGATTGACACGAAAGATGCGATTGCAACTGGACCTACAGTTTCTGTTGCTGACGGAAAAGAAGCGCAAAACAGAACCTATCAAGATTTATTACAAAATAAAAATGATGAGTTTAACTTCGAACAATTAGCAATTTCTGAATTAGTAAAAGTAAATATCGAAACAGGTGCAAAATCGAAATGGAAAGACGCTGCGATGTACACAGATATTTCGACTTCTCCAGATGGACAATATGTTTTGGTGAACGAAATCAAAAAACCTTTTTCATATTTAGTAACGTACAATAGTTTTCCTTCAACCAATATTGTGTATGATATCAACGGAAAATTAATAAAAGAAGTTGATCATAAAGAGTTACAAGAAGTTGTTCCGAAAGGATTTTCTTCTACGATTATGGGAAAAAGAGGTTTGAATTGGAGAGCAGATAAACCAAATACTTTATATTGGGTTGAGGCTTTAGATGGTGGTGATGCAAACAAGCCTGCGGAATATCGCGATGCGCTTTATCAAGTAACGGCGCCATTTACAGCGAATAAAGAGTTGTTGGTAAAAGTAAAAGATCGCTATAGAGGAGTGACTTGGGGGAATGATGAGGTTGCGATTGTGAGAGATGCTTGGTATAATACACGTAACGAAAGTAGTTATTTGTTCAATCCGTCAAATCCAAATCAAGAACCGATACGCTTTTTTAGTAGAAACTCGCAAGATGCTTACAATAATCCTGGAAGTTTTGTAACTGAAATGAATGATTATGGTTACAATGTTTTAGCAATTAACAAAGGAAAATTGATGTTAGTTGGAGAAGGAGTTTCTGCGGAAGGAATCTTACCTTTTGTAGATGATTTTGATATCAAAACGCAAAAAACTTCTCGTTTATGGAGAGCACAGAAATCAGATAAACTAGAAGCGATTGCTAGAGTTATCGATCCGAAGAAAGGGATCATTTTAGAACAGATTCAATCGAAAACAGATTATCCAAATTTATATGTTCGTAATATTTTTCAGAAAGGAGGAAAGCCAAAACAAGTAACGTTTACAAAAAATCCTTTTGAGGCAATGAACAAAATTTCGAAAGAATTAATTACGTACAAACGTGCTGATGGTGTAGAATTATCAGGAACTTTATATTTGCCGCCAAATTACGATAAAACGAAAAAGGAAAAGTTGCCAATGTTAATGTGGGCTTATCCTCGCGAGTTCAAAGATGCATCTACGGCTGGTCAGGTAACAACTTCTGAAAATAAATTTACTTCTCCTTCTTACGGAGGTCCTATTTATTGGGCATTGAGAGGATATGCGGTCTTAGATGATGCGGCTTTTCCAATTATTGGAGAAGGAAAAGAGGAGCCAAATGATACGTTCGTTCCTCAATTGGTTGCCAATGCAAAAGCTGCGATTGATGCGGTGGATAAATTAGGTTTTATCGATCGTGAAAGAGTTGCGGTTGGTGGACATTCTTATGGCGCATTTATGACAGCAAATTTATTAACGCATTCTAATTTATTTGCGGCAGGTATCGCACGTTCAGGTGCTTATAACCGTACATTGACGCCTTTTGGATTTCAATCTGAACAACGTAATTATTGGGAAGCTCCAGATGTTTACAACACAATGGCGCCTTTCCAAAATGCAGATAAAATGAAAACACCATTGTTGTTAATTCATGGTGAAGCAGATAATAATACAGGAACTTTCCCGATGCAATCTGAGCGCTATTTCAATGCATTGAAAGGTTTGGGAGCGACAACTCGTTTGGTTTTATTACCAAAAGAATCTCACGGATATGCAGCCAGAGAAAATATTCTTCACATGTTGTGGGAACAAGATCAATGGTTAGAGAAATATGTGAAAAACAAAGGAAAAAATTCTGAAAAGAAATAATTCTCAATATAAGAAAAGCGATTCAATTTTGAATCGCTTTTTTATTGTAAATAATTATTATATTTAGTTCATAATTAATCAACTATGAAATTAAAAGCTTTACTCTTCTTTCTAATGATTTTTTCTCCATTTCTATTTGCTCAAAATTTGTGGAAAGTAGAATATGAAACCTATGATAAAATGTTTTTTGACGAAAAAGATCCTGTTTTTAAGGCAGAATTAGATAAAAACAATTCTACACCAAAATACTATCAATTACTTTTTAATGAAAATCAGTCGTTTTTTTCTGAAATTGTAAGAATTGATAATAGTCAAAATCAATCATCTATGTCGATGAGTACAATTGATAATAATATTTACATAGATTATAAAACTCTACAATATAAAATTGAAGGAAATTATGTGAACAAGAATATTTTAATAATAGATAATTTGCCTAAATACACTTGGACAATTAGTAGAGAATCAAAAGAAATTTTGGGAATTAAAGTAAAAAAAGCAATAACCGAATACAAAGATTCTAAGATAGAAGTTTGGTTTGCGCCAACTTTACAACCAAAAGGAGGACCAATATTTTTCAATGGGTTACCAGGTTTAATTTTAGAATTGAAAGCTGTAACAACAATGAAAGACGAAAGTTATGAAACGATTTTCAGAGCAATTAATATAAAAGAAGCATCTAAAAACGAAGTGATTAAAATTCCATCAAAAGGTCAGAAAATGACACAAATTGAGAAAGATGATTTTGTGAAAGAAGCAAATAAAAAGATGATGGAAGCTTATAATAACAAGGTTTCGAAAGATTAAAACATAAAAAAACCACTTCTTTAGAAGTGGTTTTTAAATTTTATAGCTGAGGTATTATAACATTTTCAAGAAGTTAACTTCTAATTCCGTTAATCTTCTAAAATCACCTCTTTGTAAAGTTTTCTTTGTAAGTCCTGCAAAAGAAACGCGGTCTAACGCTTCTACTTCGTATCCTTTTGTTTCGAAAATACGACGTACAACGCGGTTCCAACCAATATGTAATTCTACACCAACTTCATTTTTCGGTCTACCTTCAATAAAAGAAATTTCGTCAACAACTGCAATTCCTTCAGGAATTAAACGAACACCTTTTTTGATGTCAGCCAAATCATTTGCTGTTAACTTTTTGTCCAATGTAACGTGATATATTTTTTTGATATCATGACTTGGATGTGTTAATTTCTTAGTTAAATAACCATCATTTGTAAACAATAAAACTCCTGTTGTTTGTCTATCCAAGCGTCCTACTGGGAAAATTCTCGCTGTAGTTGCTGTAGACATTAAGTCCATCACAGTTTTACGTCCTTTTTCATCATTTGATGTTGAAATAAAACCTTTTGGTTTATTCAACACAAAATATACATTTTTCTCTGAAGAGATTTTACGACCATCGAAACGAACTTCATCATCGGGTTGTACTTTATAACCCATTTCAGTAATCACTTGACCATTCACTGTAACGATTCCAGTTTTGATCAACTCGTCAGCCTCTCTTCTGGATGCAATCCCTGCATTCGCTACATATTTATTTAAACGAATAGTCCCGTCATCAACTGGTGCTTTTTTCAGTCTTTTAACAAATGGTTTTTCACCTGGTTTGTTAAACGGTTTCTTTGGTCCAAAACTTTTCTTTCCTTCTTCTGATGGTTTTCCACCAAAAGTTGGTTTTCCTTTCCCTGAAGATGGTTTAGAAGAAGAATTTCCTCTTGCTCCACCTTTTCCACGATTGTTCCCGCCTTGGGAATTTCTGTCGTTGGATTGATTTCGTCTGTTATTCATCTGAATTTGATTAATTTATGCGCTGATTAAAATTTTGCGCAATAGTTTGCAAAGTTAAGGGATTTATTTCGATTAATACGATACTAAATACACCCGCAACAATCATTCCCTTAAAAAAATAATGTAAAATCTTATATGCTTGTGTCGATTTTATTCTCCAAATGATAAATAAAATCACTGTGAAAGCGATATTCGCAGCAATAAAAAAGTACTTCATCGCGCCAACATCATTTTTCATAATGATAATAATTCCAATGATTAATTCTGTAATAATTAAACATGAAATCAAAACTTTTGTAAAATCTATTCCATATTTGATTGGAATTGAATCATAATTATAAATCAAATCTGCTTTTTGAGAACTCAAATCTTTTACAATATCAGTAATCAATAATAAAATACTCAAAAAAGTAGCATGTAAAGCCAAATTGAACGTGAAATGATCAAAATAAACCAATAAGGCGAAAAATGGCATGACACGAATAATAACCAAATAAAAGTTTTTGATCAATGCAAATCGATTGATTTTGTGGCTATAAAACCAAACTAGAAATTGATAAATCAAAAAGAAAATGAAAACCTTCCACGAAATTAAGGCTGCAATAATCAATGCTAAAGCATTCAGAACAATGTAAACAGTTAGTTTGAAACCTTGCGAAACTTGTTTCTGAAGATAAACTTGTAAAGGACGTTTGAGTTCGTCTTTTTCTAAATCGTAAAAATTATTGATGATATATCCCGCGGCCACACAAAGTATCGAACAAAGAATAAGCCCGTCCAACTTTGGATTTGTCAACAATTGACGATGACCAACTTCTGGCGCAAAAATAAAAAGTGCAGCAAGGTATTGTGCCAATATTAACACAATTAAATTATAGCCACGAACAACAGAAAATAATGCAAAAACTTTTAAGATTATTTTCTGAACGTTCATTGATTATATTTTTATAAATTATTTTTTAGAATTTGTAAATAACTTCGGTCTGGAAGTCTTTTAAGTAGCTTTTCGCTTTGTCATAATCTTGTGTAAAACCAAGAACATAACCGCCTCCGCCAGAACCACAAAGTTTTAGGTAATACGTATCTGTATCAATTCCAGTTTTCCATGCATTCACCAGTTTTTGAGGAATCATTGGTCTGAAATGCTCATAACCCCAAGCTGACAATTTTTGAAGATTTGAAAAAAGTGGATTGTATTCACCTTTCACAAAGTTTTCGATACATGCGTTGTTGTATTTAATAAATTCTTCTTTCAATGTTTTACGAAAACCCTCTTTTTTCATTTTTTCGAAGAAAATATGAATCATTGGCGCCGTTTCTCCTGGTGTACCCGAATTGATTAAGAAAACAGCTCCTTTTCCGTCTACGTTTGCAGAAGGTAAACCAATTGTCGAGATATCATCTTTTGATTGAATTAATAAAGGAATATTCATGTAACAAATCAAAGGATCAATTCCAGAACTTTTTCCATGAAAATGAGATTCTAAATTTCCGAAAAGAGCTTTTAATTTGCTAATTTTTTCTTTGTTTAGATTTTGATTGATATCAATTTTATTCAAGGCATATTTGTCATAAATAGCTGCAACCAAAGCGCCAGAACTACCTACACCATATCCTTGAGGAATGTTAGAATCGAAGTACATTCCGTTTGCAACATCTTCCGAAAAAGATTTTGTATCAAAAGTATCTGCAAAATTCTCTTCTAAAAATTTCGCATAATTTTTCAAGTGAGCATTTGACTCTTCTGCAATTTCAGAAGGCTCAAATTTTAATGCACCTTGGTAAAAATTATAAGGAATTGTTAATCCTTTCGAGTTTTCAATAATTCCATATTCGCCAAAAAGTAAGATTTTGGCATAAAATAATGGGTTCTTCATTCAATGCTAAAATTGGTACTGCAAAGTTACAAAATTTAAGCCATTCTTTTTTTAATTTGAGGAAGAGTTTTGTTTTAAAAAATTGTAAATCACATTATTTTTTGATTAATAGTAGTTTTTGGAATATATTTTGACTAAATAATTTAGAATAAATTGGTTAAATTTCAATTAATAATCAATGATTTTAACCGAATTAGCATTAAAAATAGAGAATTAATGTATTAAAATATATAAATTTGTGCCATGTATATCACCGAATATCTATCGAATGAGATAAAACCAGGGAAAGTTAATTCTTCTCCAAGTCAGCTTTTAGAAGTTGTGCAAGAGAATAAATTGACGCATTTACCTTTGTTTAAAGGGTTGGATTTTGTTGGAAATATCTCGGAAGAAGATTTGATTGAATTATCAATTGATGATGAAAAAGTAGATTATACTTCGTATTTGGAGAGTTTTTATCTTTCTGAATCGAGTACGCTTTTAGATGCAATTCAGATGATGTATACGAATCAGGCGAATATCTTACCGATTATTAATGAACAATCGCGTTATGTTGGTTTTATTACGGAAACGGATATTATCAACACGTTTGCAAATTTCCCTTTTGTCGCTGCACAAGGCGTTTCGATGTTAGTTTCGATTGCGGAAAAAGACTTGTCGATGACGGCGATTTCTAATATTATAGAAGTGAATAACGGAAAAATATTGGGAATGATGATTGTTGGAAATAAAGAAGATAGCGTTTATGTTTTGCTGAAATTTAGTTCATCAAACTTGTTAACAATTGGTGAAACATTTGAGCGATATGGATATCAAGTGATTCAAAAATTTTATAACGACGAAAAACAAGAACTTCTGCAAAGTCGTTATGCACAATTGTTAAAATACATGAATACCTAATGATAAAAGTTGCACTTTTTGGACAAAAAACAAGTACGTCTTTAACGGATATTATTCCACCATTTATTAATTATTTAATTCAGAACGAAATTGCTTTTTGTGTTGAGCAAAATTTTCTTCAAATCTTAAAAGAAACAACTGATTTTGATACTGATAATGTAGAAACCTATACTTCTCATGATGATTTAGACAAATCGGTTAAATTCTTATTCAGTTTTGGTGGAGACGGAACAATTTTATCAGCAACTACAATTGTTAGGGATTCTAATATTCCAATTATTGGTGTAAATACGGGACGTTTAGGCTTTTTAGCAACAATTAATAAAAGTGTGTTATTGGAGCAAATGGATAGTTTTTTCAATGATGATTATAACATTATTCCACGAACTTTATTAACCGTTAAAAGAAGTGATGGTGTAGAAATTGAAAATAATTTTGCGATTAACGAAGTGACTGTAGTTCGCCGTGAAACAACGAGTATGATTACGGTTGATGCTTATTTAAACAATGAATTTTTAAATTCTTTTTGGTCTGATGGTTTGATTATTTCTACGCCAACAGGTTCTACAGGATATTCGTTAAGTTGTGGTGGACCAATTGTTCATCCGTCTAATCAAAATTTTGTCATTACACCTGTTGCGCCACATAATCTAAATGTGCGTCCATTAGTTGTGTCAGAAAACGAAAAAATTGACTTAAAAATACGCAGTAGAGCTAATGAATATTTCCTTTCGTTAGATTCTCGTAACTTTCCTTTAACAACTGACGTCGAATTGACGATACAAAAAGCTGACTTCAAAATCTTAATCGTTGAAGCTATTGACGCGACTTATTTCACAACTTTGAGAGAAAAAATGCTTTGGGGTTCAGATAAAAGGAATTAAAATTTACAATAAAACTTCTTAATTTTTGTTAAATCAGTTACGTTGAATTGACTTTTGTTTATATTTGTTCGAATTTAAAAAGAAGAAAAAGCAAAAGCCGAAAAAATAACACAACTTATGAGGAGATTATTTTTGTTTGTTTTTATATTATGTTTTTCGCAATTAACTTTTGCGCAAAGACATGAACTCGGAATTTTTGCTGGTGGAGCAAATGTGATTGGAGATGTTGGTAAAGCCAGTTATATCAATCCATTTCCTACTAAAACTGAACCAGATGGTAAAATTTATTTACCAATTTCAATAGGGGGATTGTATCGTTTTAATATAAATCCACAAATGGGTTTTAGAGCAAATATCTCTTATTCAAAAGTTGGTGCAAGTGACCACCGCTCGAAAGAGTATTACAAATTAGAAAGAAATAAAAATTTTAGAAATAATATTGTAGAAGGATCTTTGATGTTTGAGTATAATTTCTTTAATATCAATGATGATCAACAAAATGCGCAATCACCTTATATTTTTGTAGGAGTTGGAGCTTTTTCTGCAAAAGGAAAAGAATATGATTACGATGAGACTATTACCACAGAATATCCTGAAGATAGAATTATTGAAAAAACAAAATATAATACCGATTTAACAATTCCTTTTGGAGTTGGCTATAAAGTTAGATTTAATTACAATTGGATTTTATCTTTTGAAACAGGAATTCGATATACAAATGTGGATTATATCGATTATAATACAGGCAAATTTAGTGAGGAATATAAAAATATTTTCCCAAATTTTCCTTATGATAATGAAGTAGTTTACGGAAATCTATCTAACAAAGATTGGTATGTTATAACAGGAATTTCGTTGACATATAGTTTTGGTCGACCTGCTTGTTATTGTGATTAAAAAAGAATGGAAATTAGTTTAGTAGAACAAATAGATAAAAATAATATACCTAATCACGTTGCAATCATTATGGATGGTAACGGAAGATGGGCCAAGAAGAACGGTAAAGAAAGAACTTTTGGACATAAAAGTGCTTTAGGAGCTGTTCGATCTTCTATAGAGACATGTCGTAGATTAGGAATAAAACATCTTACACTTTACGCATTTTCTACAGAAAACTGGAATCGTCCAAAATTAGAAGTCAATGTTTTAATGACTTTATTAAGTTCTGCAATTAAGGACGAAATAAATGAATTACACAAAAATGGAGTTCGCTTGAATGTGATTGGAGATTTATCAAAATTACCAAAAAAAGCATTCAAAGATTTGACTCAAGCAATAGAAAAAACGAAAGACAACACAGCTTGTGTTTTGACATTAGCATTAAGTTATGGTTCGAAAGAAGAACTATTACAAGCGATGAAGTCTATTGCACAAAAATATAAAGACGGAGAAATATCCGACAATGATTTTAATGAAGAATTAGTTCATCAAAACTTATATACACACGATTTACCTATGGTAGATCTTATGATTAGAACAAGTGGCGAAACCAGAATTAGTAATTTCTTGTTGTGGCAAATTGCTTACGCAGAATTATATTTTACAGAGGTTTTGTGGCCTGATTTTAACGAGGAAGAATTTTATAAAGCAATTTTAAATTACCAAAATCGAGAACGTAGATTTGGTAAGATAAGCGAGCAACTAACGAACTAATCGAACTGAAATAGAGGATTATGAAGAAAATTTTTTGGACAATGTGTATGCTTGGAGCTTACATGGCACAAGCGCAAGTCGTAGATTCTACGAAAACCATTGATTCAACACAACAAGATAATTTTGTCTTAGATTATACCAATGCACGAACTTTCAAATTGAAAGATATCGTTGTAACAGGTGACTCTAAATATTCTAAGAATCAAATTATCCGTTATGCAGGTTTTGCTATCGGTGAAGAGATAGAATTACCAGGTACGAAGGTAAATAATGCTGTAAAAAAATTATGGAGATCTAATATTTTCTCAGACATCGACTTGTATGTAGATAAAATAGAAGGTAACGAAGTTACATTAGAGCTTGCCTTGGTTTCAGTTCCTAGTTTAGGAGAAATTAAGATTAATGGTGTGAAAAAATCGCAACGCGAAGATTTAATCAAACAAAATAAATTAAATCCAGGTGTTAAGATTACACAAAGTTTAATCAATACGACAAATAATAAAATTAAAGATTATTATACTGGAAAAGGTTATCCTAACACAACAATTAATGTAGAACGTCAGCCAATTGTTGGTAAAGAAGACGAAGAAAACATTACATTAAATGTGAATCGTGGAGAGCGTGTAAAGATTAAGAAAATCATTTTCGAAGGAAATGAAAACTTAACTGCTGCTCGTTTACGTAAAAAAGGGATGAAAAATACCAAACAGAAATCTATCAATATCTTCAAGTCATCTAAAATGATTCCTGAAAAATTCCAGGAAGATTTAAAAACATTGGTTGAAGAATACAAATCTGTTGGTTTTAGAGATGCTAAAGTTGAGTCATACAATATCGAAAAAGTTGATGATAAAAACTTATTAGTTAAAATTAAAGTTAACGAGGGGAAACCATATTTCTTAGGAGATGTAACGTTTTCTGGAAACTCAATTTATACCTCTGAACAATTACAACGAATTTTTGGTTACAAAACAGGAGATCGTTATGACGCAGTAGGTATCAACAAAAAGATTTCTGGATCAGAAAAAGACAATGATATTTCTACACTATATATGGATAGAGGGTATTTGTTTGCTCGTGCTATTCCTGTAGAAAAAAGTGTGAAAAATGATACAATCGATCTTGAAATTAAAGTTTTCGAAGGTACACAAGCTACACTTAATAAAGTAACGATTAACGGTAATACAGAAGCACACGATCATATTTTATACCGTGAGTTAAGAACTAAACCAGGAGATTTATTCTCTAAATCGGACATTAAACGTACGATGATGGAGTTAGCTTCTTTAGGATATTTAGAGCCAACGCAAATTGTTCCAGACATTCAACCAAATCAAGATAATAATACAGTTGATGTAGAGTGGAAAGTTGCGCCAAAATCATCTTCTCAAGTAGAATTACAAGGAGGATATGGTGCAGGTACTTTCATTGGTACATTAGGATTAACTTTCGGGAATTTCTCATTGAAGAATTTTTTCAATAAAAAAGCTTGGAAACCGATTCCAATGGGAGATGGACAACAATTATCATTAAGAGCACAAGCTGGTAACGGATATAAAAATTATAGTTTATCATTTGTTGAACCTTGGATTGGAGGAAAACGCCCTACAGCTTTATCAACATCTTTTTATTATTCACAATACGATTACCGCGATAATTATGGAATAAAATCGAAATTGGATATCTTAGGAGCATCAGTTGGTTTAACAAAGTTATTAACTTGGCCAGATGATTATTTCCGTTTATCAAACTCAATTTCTTATCAGTTATATAACTTCGATAATTATGCGATGACTGTTGGTAATTTGAACTATGAGAATGGTTCGTCAAACAACTTGAACTATACATTAGGTTTAACACGTAATTCAGCTGGGCCAGATCCTATTTTCCCACAATCAGGATCAGAAATTAGTTTATCGTTTACGACAACATTTCCTTATTCAGCTTTTAATAATAAAGACTATACAAACATGTCTGATGTAGAAAAATTCAAATGGTTAGAGTATTATAAATTCAAAGCTAAAGCATATTTCTACAAAGAATTAACTGGTAAATTAGTTTTAAAAGCTGGTGGAGAATTTGGAGTTTTAGGAACATATAACCGTAAAATTGGAACAATTCCTTTCGAACGTTTTTACTTAGGAGGAACAGGTCTTACACAAAACCGTTTCGATGGACGTGAGATCATTTCATTAAGAGGTTACGAAGATGCAACAAACTCTGGTGGACAAACAGGAGATATTACGCCAGAAGGAGGTGGAACAATTTATAATAAATATTCGTTAGAATTGCGTTATCCAATCACAATGAGCCAAACAGCTAAGATTTATGCATTAACTTTTGCGGAAGGAGGTAACGTTTGGAACAATACAAGTGAATTTAAACCGTTTGAATTAAAACGTTCTGCTGGTGCAGGTGTTCGTATTTACATGCCAGCATTTGGTTTGTTAGGATTTGATTTCGGATACGGATTTGATAAAGGATTTAACCAAACAGAACGCTCAGGATGGCAAACTCACTTTATTATTGGACAACAATTCTAATAAATTGATTAATTTTGCTTAGAACGTTTTGGCATAATTTTAGAATTAACACATCACAAATATGAAAAAATGGATTAGCTTTATAGCGTTGTTCTTTGGATTAGCAAGTTTCACTTTCGCGCAAAGATTTTGTTACGTAGACAGTCAGTATATTTTAGAAAATTTACCAGAATATACATCGTCTCAAAACAAATTAAAATCTCAAACAGAGTCTTGGCAAAAAGAAATTGAGCAAAAACAAGAAAATTTAGCTAAATTACAAGCCGAATTCGAAGCCGAAAAGATTTTATTAACGGCAGAACAGGTGAAAGAGCAAGAGAAAAAGCTAGCGGATGAAGTAGCGGCTGTAAGAATTTTGCAAGACAAACGTTATGGACCAAATGGTGATTTAGTGAATCTGAGAAGATCAATGGTAAAGCCTTTACAAGATCAAATTTATAATGCGACAAAAGAAGTTGCAGATAAAAGAGGATATGGTTTTGTATTTGATAAAGGAAGTGATTTAATCATGATTTATACAGATCCAAAGTTTGACATAAGTAGAGAAGTATTAATGACTTTAAGACCAGAGTTGAAACCAAATAATTCAAATTCTAAAACAAAGAATAAGAACACAAATAATACAACAAGAAAATAAATTTTAAAACAAATTAGACTAGAAATGAAACAAATTAGATTGATAGCAGTATTTACAATGATGGTTTTCGGAAGCGTTTTATCTTTCGCTCAAGAAATTGCACATATTGATACGCAAGCAGTTATTGAAGCAATGCCAGCTTACAAAAAAGCAGAGGCTGATTTACAAGCATTAGGTAAAAAACACGAAGATGCTATCGCAAAATTACAAGCAGACTATAAAACTTTTATGGAAACTGCTCAAAAAGATTTAGCTGGTAAATCTCAAGAAGAGGCTCAAAAATTAATTGCAGCGAACAAATACCAAGAGAAAGAGCAAGAAATGCAAAAGAAATACGAAACGTATGCAAAAGCTGCTCAAGATGAAATGCAAGCAAAAGAGAAAGCTTTAATGGATCCAATCGAGAAAAGAGTAATGGATGCAATTAATGCTGCTGCTGCAAAAAAAGGAGTTAAATATGTTTTACCTGCAGGTGTTTTAGTTTACAAAGCTGGAGGATACGACTTATTAAATGACGTTAAAAAAGAATTAGGATTATAATTTTAAGATATTAATAATACCTTCAAGCCACTATTTTAGTGGCTTTTTTTATATATGAAAAGAATTTTAGTTACCGGAGCGAATGGTCAGTTAGGTCAATCGATTTTAGAGCAATCAAAAAACTACAAGGAAATTGAATGTTTTTTTGTCACTCGAAATGAATTAGATATTACGAATGAAGAATTAATTAATCATTATTTCGAAGATAAATCATTCGATTTTGTTGTCAATTGTGCAGCTTATACAGCGGTTGATAAAGCTGAAGATGATCAAGAGAATGCTTATTTAGTAAACGCAAAAGCAACAGAATTTTTAGCAAAAATCACGAATCAAAAAGGAATTCCTTTTATTCACGTTTCGACAGATTATGTATTTGATGGAACTGAAGCTCAACCTCGTCTAGAAACAGATCAAACAAATCCTATAGGGGTG
This sequence comes from Empedobacter sp. GD03865, assembly GCF_029840775.1. Taxonomy (NCBI): domain Bacteria; kingdom Pseudomonadati; phylum Bacteroidota; class Flavobacteriia; order Flavobacteriales; family Weeksellaceae; genus Empedobacter; species Empedobacter sp. GD03865. The sequence goes on along the minus strand of NZ_JAOCDF010000006.1, from coordinate 74,661 downwards.
TATGGTCAAACAAAATTAGATGGCGAAAATTTAGCATTAGAAAACAATTCTAAAACGATTATTTTGCGCACAGCTTGGGTTTATTCTCGATTTGGAAATAACTTCGTTAAAACGATGCTTAGGTTGTTTAATGACAAAGATTCGATCTCTGTTGTAGCAGATCAAATTGGTTCGCCAACAAATGCAATTGATTTGGCTGATGTAATCTTAACGATTATTTTGAAAGATGATTTAACCTATGGAATTTTTAATTATTCGAATGAAGGAAAATGTTCTTGGTTTGAATTTGCGCAAAAAATTAAAGAATTGTCTAATTCAACAATCGAAATTAATCCTGTTCCAACTTCAGCTTATCCGACAAAAGCGAAACGTCCTGCGTATAGTTTATTGGATAAATCGAAAATAAAAGAAGTTTATCAATTTGATATTCCGACTTGGGAAGATAGTTTGAAAAAAGAATTGAAACACCTGATTTAGTTTCAATTTTAATAACATAAAAAAGCTCGAGAAATTCTCGAGCTTTTATTTATCTGACAGATTATTGATTAATCTAAAATCTCAAAACGAGTATAAGGTTGCAACGCTTTCGGAATTTTTACTGTTCCATCAGCTTGTTGGTGATTCTCTAAAATTGAGGCTAAAATACGTGGTAAAGCCAAAGCAGAACCATTTAAACTATGTGCTAATTGAGTTCCGTTTTCATCTTTGTAACGTAATTTCAAACGATTCGCTTGGAAAGTCTCAAAATTAGATACAGATGAAACTTCTAACCATTTTTCTTGCGCTTCAGAGAAAACTTCAAAATCGTATGTAATTGCAGATGTAAATCCTGTATCACCACCACAAAGTCTTAAAATACGGTATGGTAATTCTAAATCTTCTAAAATTCCTTTTACGTGCTCAATCATTCCGTCTAAAGCAGCGTAAGAATTTTCTGGTTTTTCGATACGTACAATCTCAACTTTCTCAAATTGGTGTAAACGATTTAATCCTCTAACATCTTTTCCATAAGAACCCGCTTCACGACGGAAACATGGTGAATATGCAGTCAACGTAATTGGTAAATCTTCTGCTTTTACAATTGTATCACGGTAAATATTCGTCACAGGAACTTCCGCAGTAGGAATCAAGTACAAATCATCTTCTCCAATATAATACATTTGTCCTTCTTTGTCTGGTAACTGTCCAGTTCCATAACCAGAAGCCTCATTCACAACGAAGGGAGGAACAATTTCTGTATAGCCAGCATCAGAATTTTTATCTAAGAAAAATTGTGTTAAAGCACGTTGCAAACGAGCACCTTTTCCTTTGTAAACAGGGAAACCAGCTCCGGTAATTTTAACACCTAATTCAAAATCAATGATGTTAAATTTCTTAGCAACTTCCCAGTGTGGCAAATTGTTTGGTTTTGCAGTTGCATCTCCGTGTTCAAAAACGATTTCATTATCATCAGCATCTTTTCCTGCTTTTACGATTTCGTTCGGAATATTCGGGATTTGATACAAAATATCTTTAACGGATGTTTCGTAAGACGATAATAAATCTTGTAACTCTTTTGATTGAGTTTTTAAATCAACCGTTTTGTTTTTTAATTCATTAGCCTCTTCCGATCTTCCATCTTTAAACAAATTACCAATTTCTTTTGCTAATTTGTTGGATTCAGCTAATACATTATCTAATTCAAATTGTGTTTTACGACGAAGTTCATCCACATTTAAAACTTCATCAACAAGATCTAATTGTTTGAAGTTACGTTTTTTTAGTCCTTCAATTACACGATCTTTGTTTTCTTGAATGTAAGAAACTACTAGCATACTTTTATTAAATTTATACAAATGTATAAATAATTAATTTTTTAGAATAAAGATTAAATGATTTAGTATCAAAAATTAATCAAAATCTACTTATTTTTAAATTTTACTGTCTTTATTAGATAAATAATTGATATAATGTTTTTTACAAATAATATTCAAAAATTGTAAAATATTTTATAATTAATTGATAATTAATGTGTTAAACTTTATTTATTGAGAATTTATTAATACAACTATATTACATTGATTTTACATGCTGTTGTTTGCATTTCGAAATACATTTGTCAAAGAAAATTAATCGAAAATTATTAATAATTAAAACAATAAAACAATGAAAAAATTTTTCGCAGTAGTTGCAGTAGCAGCTTTATCTTTAGGAGCAGTATCTTGTGGTGAGAAAAAAGCAGAAGAAGCACCAGCTAACGTTGATTCAGCAGCAGTAACAGTTGATTCAGCAGCAGCAGTAGTTGATTCAGCAGCAGCAGTAGTTGACTCAGCAGCAGCTAAAGTTGATTCAGCAGCAACTAAAGTTGAAGGTGCAGCTAAAGAAGTAGCTCCAGCTACTGAAGCTCCAGCAAAATAATTTGAAATAACATTCAGATCATATAAAGAAACCACTTATTAGATAAGTGGTTTTTTTTATGCTGTTTTGCGATGTAAATATCTCGTTAGCTTGATTGATAAATCTAAAAGTATAATTTTAGAATTACCATTTCGTTCGATATGATACGACGCTTCATTAATTTCATTTAAAATATCTTCGATATTTGCTCCATGTATAAAAGGCGCAAAACCTTGCCATTTAAAACCTTCTGCATTGATTTGTAGAAAAACTAAATCATCAGATTGATACGTTTTTAATAAAGCTTGACGAAAAATCTCTGAACAATAATTCAAAAAATCTTTTTGCTCACTTCTCGACCAACTTGCAATTTGATTCGACCAATCAATCAAATCTTTTAAAACGGTTGGAGTTTTGGCTGCCATAAAGGCTTTTCGAACCCAAGTCACAAAATACTTATCGAATAAATGTTCGTCATCATTCAATTGATGCAACGCTTCTCGTACATTTCCTTGCGATAGAAAAGCAATATGTTGCGCTTTTTCTGGATTAATATTTTTCTTCTCAATTAGATAATCCTTTATATCCGATTGCGATAAACGAGGAATTTTAACCAATTGACAACGAGAAGTAATAGTTTGTAGAATCAAATCTTCACGTTCTGTTACCAATAAAAAAAGTGTTTTTTGAGGCGGTTCTTCAATTATTTTCAACAATTTATTTGCAGCTGCAGTAGTCATTTCCTCAGCTTGCCAAATAATCATGATTTTGTAACCGCCTTCGTAACTGTTCAGCGCTAGTGTTTTAACAATTTCATCTGCTTCATCAACAGGGATAACGCCTTGTTTTTTTTCAATTCCAAGATGAGACATCCAATCGGTTAGATTTCCATAGACATTTTCGTCTACAAAAGATCTCCAATCGTTTAATAAATACTTAGCAAGTGGCTTTTTTACACTTTCTGTTGCTGAATAAGGAAAAGAAAAATGTAAATCGGGATGTTGTAATTTATCTACTTTTAGATTGCATTGTTCGTTATTCAAACCACACAAAACCTCACGTGCATAAGCAATAGCCAAAGCCAAAGTTCCCGAACCTTCTGGACCAGAAAATAGCTGCGCATGACTTATACGACCATCTTTTATAGATTGTTGAAGTTTGTTTTTAATCTCCTGTTGTCCAATTACATTTTCCCAAAGCATAGTCCAAAGTTACTATTTTTATTTTTCAGAATTTATCAAACTTTTTAATCGATTGATTTCTTCTAAATTAGCAATTCCAGAATCGTCAATCATCGCTGATGAATGAAAGTAAGTAGCGTTTGTATATGAATCAATTTCTTTAATATTTGTTGAGCGCAAACCACCTCCAGGCATAATTGTAATTTGATTTTCTGCTTTTTTAACCAGATTTTTTAATTCACGTTTCCCATAATCTACATTACTATCCAAGCCAGAAGTTAAAATAGTTTTGAATCCTAAATCAATCACGATTTGAAGTGAATTTTCGGCATCAGAAGTTCTGTCAAAAGCGCGATGAAAAGTACAAGGAAAAGGTTTTGCAAGTTCAATTAATTCATGATTTCGTTTAAAATCAATTTCGTTGTCTTCATTCAAAATTCCAAAAACAAAACCATCAATTCTAAAATTTTTAATCATAATAATATCAGATTTCATTTGTTCAAATTCTTCATTAGAATAACAAAAATCTCCACCACGGGGGCGAATCATCACCATAATATCTTTGTCAGTTTCTTTTCGCAATGTTTTGATATCTTCAAAATCTGGCGTAATTCCACCTGAAGAAGCATCAGCGCATAACTCGATTCGATCTGCATTTGATTTTGCTGCAACTAAAGCTGATTCTAAGTTGAAACAAGCAATTTCTAATTTTTTCATTTTGTAATAGATTTTCCGTCAATTAAACGATTTCCATTTTCATCATAAACCGCAAAGTTAAAGCCTGGATGAATACAATATGAACCATATTCGCCTTGTTTGTTGATTGCAATAAAACCAACTTGAATCGCCGATAAATCTTTTTTACGCGATTTTGTTAATTTAATGATTCGATGAACAGCCTCCTTACATGCATTTTCTGGCGAATAACCTTGACGCATCAACTCCACAACCAAATGACTTCCCGCAATACGAATCACTTCTTCACCATGACCAGTAGCGGTTGCTGCACCAATTTCGTTATCAACATATAAACCTGCGCCGATAATTGGTGAATCACCAACACGTCCGTGCATTTTGTACGCCATTCCGCTCGTAGTACAAGCTCCAGAAAGATTTCCATAGGAATCTAAGGCAATCATTCCAATTGTATCATGATTTTCGATGTTAATTGGCATCTGATAATTGGTATCTTTCAACCATTCTTTCCACTCTTTTTCGGAAACATCAGTTAATAAATTCTCTTTTTTAAATCCTTTTTCCAACGCAAATTGAAGTGCCCCATTTCCAACTAACATCACGTGTGGTGTATCTTCCATTACCTTTCGCGCAACAGAAATTGGATGTTTGATATACTCTAAACTAGCAACAGAACCAATATTTGCTTGATCGTCCATAATACATGCATCTAAAGTTACTTTTCCATCGCGATCAGGACGTCCACCATAACCAACACTTCGTTCATTTGGATCAGCTTCGACCAATTTTACGCCTTGCTCTACAGCATCTAAAGCTGTTCCATTTTTACCTAAAACTTTCCAAGCTTCGGCATTAGCTTCAATTCCAAAACGCCAAGTAGAAAGAACAATTGGTTTATTGATTTTTGTTGAAGTAGTTGATCTTTTAGATGTAGTTTGCGCATTAAGATCAAGTTTTGTTGTACCTAAAAGTAAGCCTAAAGCTCCAAGATTTTTTATGAAATTTCTTCTATTACTCATGTGTTAATCGATTTCTAAATTGTGTTAAAACAAATATAATCCATATTATTGTATAACAGAATTTCTGTCAATCAAAACACTAAAAACTAATGAGATCAACTTTACTATCATTTATTCTGATGATGTTTTCATCATTAATTTTTGCTCAGAAAAATAATTATGCACAATATGTTAATCCGTTTATTGGAACAGGTGGACATGGACATACATTTCCTGGAGCGACTTTACCATTCGGAATGGTTCAACTTTCTCCAGATACTCGAATTGATGGAAGTTGGGATGGTTGTGGTGGTTATCATTATTCAGATGATTTTATTTATGGTTTTTCACATACACATCTAAATGGAACTGGAGTTTCTGATTATGGTGACATTATGTTGATGCCAACGCTTAATCAGAAAGGATTTATTCAAGCTGATTATGGTTCTAAATTTTCGCATAAAAATGAAAAAGCTACAGCAGGATATTATCAAGTTTTGTTAGATAAATATAATGTCAATGTCCGATTAACAACGACAACTCGCGTTGGTTTGCATGAGTATACTTTTAATAAAGCAGGTGATGCAAAGATCATTTTAGATCTTAATCATCGTGATAAATTAGTTGATGGAGAAGTGAAAATTGTAGACGCTAAAACACTTTATGTTTACAGAAATTCGGAAGAGTGGGCGAAGAATCAAAAGATTTTTGCCAAAATAGAATTTAATGTTCCGATGAAATTAACTGCTTCAAAAGACGGAAATATTACATCTAAAACATTCAAAGGAAATGAAATTGCCTTGGCTTTTGGTAAAAAGGTAAAGAAAGGTGAGAAGATTATGGTAAAAGTGACCTTATCTACAACTGGATATAATGGAACGGATGTTAATAGCAAAGAATTAACAACTTTTGATTTTTCTAAAACGAAAGCCGCTGCTGAAAAAGCTTGGGACAAAGAATTATCGAAGATTGAAGTGAAATCTTCAGATAAGAATAAACTAACTATTTTTTATACAGCGATGTATCACACGATGATGCAACCAAATATTTCGCAAGATTTGAATGGAAATTATCGTGGAATGGACGATCAAATTCATTTGGCAAATAACTTCGATTATTATTCGGTTTTCTCGCTTTGGGATACTTTTCGTGCGGCGCATCCTTTGTATACGTTGATTGAGAAGAGAAGAACGATTGATTTTATTAACACATTTATCAAGCATTACGAACAAGGTGGACGTTTACCTGTTTGGGAATTAGCAAGTAACGAAACCTATTGTATGATTGGTTATCACTCGGTTTCTGTGATTGCTGATGCAATGGTAAAAGGTTTCAAAGGCTTTGATTATGAGAAAGCTTATGAAGCAGCAAAACATTCGGCAATGTTAGATCATTTGGGATTGAAAGCTTACAAACAAAACGGATTTATTTCGATTGACGATGAACATGAATCAGTTTCTAAAACATTAGAATATGCGTACGATGATTGGTGTATTGCGCAAATGGCATTGATTTTAAATAAACAAGACGATTATAATTACTTCATTGAGCGTGCGCAATATTGGAAAAATTTATTCAATCATGAGACAAAATTTATTCAGCCAAAGAAAAATGGAGGTTGGTTAAAGCCTTTTGATCCGCGTGAAGTAAACAATAATTACACAGAAGCGAATGGTTGGCAATACACATTTTTCGCTCCGCAAGATATCAATGGAATGATTGATATTTATGGCGGAAAAGATGGTTTTGAGGCAAAATTGGATGAATTATTTAATGCACCATCAGAAACAACAGGTCGAGAACAAGTGGATGTTACGGGACTTATTGGACAATATGCGCAAGGAAATGAGCCGAGTCATCATGTAGCGTTTTTGTACAATTACATTGATAAACCTGAAAAAACGAAAGAATTAGTCCATAAAATTTTGGACGAACATTATAAAAATTCGCCTGATGGATTAATTGGTAATGAAGATTGTGGACAGATGAGCGCGTGGTACGTTTTGGCTTCGATGGGAATTTACAGTGTTACGCCAGGTTCTGGAATGTGGACGACTGTTGAGCCGTATTTTGATGAAATCACGATTAATTTAGAAGATGGAACGAAGCGTGTAATCACGAAAAATAATTATAAAGAAAATCAATTTTTAGGATTTGAATTCTTGAAAGATAGAGAGATTAAACCTATTTCTGAAAGTGAAAAAATTATAACGGTTCCAGTTTTGGTTGCTGAAGATAGATCATTTCAAAATAAAATGAATGTAGAAGTAAAATCTTCCGAACCTAATGCAAAAATTTATGTTTCGGTGAATGGTAAAAAAGCTGAAATCTATAAAAAGCCAATATCGATTAAAGAAACAACTACAATTTCTTCTTTTGTGGAAGTGGATGGAAAGAAAAGTAAAACGATTTCTGGAACGTTTACTAAGAAACCAAATGATTATACCATTCAGCTTAATTCTACTTACACACCGCAATATCATGCAGGTGGATCACAAGGTTTATTGGACGGTATTATTGGTGATAGCAATTGGAAAAAAGGCGATTGGCAGGGATATTATGACCAAAACTTTGAAGCAATAGTTGACATGAAAAAAGCGAAATCCGTTTCTTCGGTTGTCATGAATTTCTTGCAAGATTCTCGTTCTTGGATTGTCTTACCTACAAAATTAGAAGTCTATACATCGAAAGATAATCAGAATTTTAAATTGGTTGGAATGTTAGAAAAACAAGTTGATGCATTTGATAATAATGTGTTTTCTGATTCATGGAAAGTTCAGTTCAAAGAAGAAAAAGCACGTTATATCAAGGTAAAAGCGACAAATTATGGTGCATTTCCAAAAGGTCATTTAGCAGAACCTTTTCAAGGAAAGTCGTATATTTTTGTAGATGAAATAACAGTGAAATAGTGAATAAAAAGTTAATTGTTTTTAATTTAATCGTTATTGGATTAATACTTTTATTTCCAATAATAAATTTTTGTTGGATACATAGTTCTTCAAATTATACTTTTTGGGATATTTATTATCAAACCGAATATCATGAAATTATTTACATTCTTATTGGAATAATTATTTTCTCAAGTTTAATTAGTTTGTTTAAATACAGTAAGTTGATTAATGTTAATTTAGTTTTAACTTCAGTTTTTTTAATGATTATAATTGGAGTATTTATAAATGACATAATTAAATTAAAAAAGGAAGAAAAAGAATACATAGAAAGAGCAAAAGAAGATATTAAAAATGATAAAATTATTTTTCTTCATTCAGGAGGATTTCCTTTACCAGAATTTAGTTCTGAAACCTATGCTAAAATTGACAGTATTCACAATAAATATGGAGTAGATTATATAAATATTGGAGTTTTAGATTTTAAACATGATAAATTAGAACTAAAATATGAAGAAACTGTAAAGCCTTATCTTGAAAAACGTAATGGTAAAGATTGGAAGAAACGAATGCAAAAAGAATTAGATGCAATAAAAAGGGAAAAACTTTATTAACTAAACTTTAGTTAACTTTTTCGTAACTTTATATTCGAAATCGAAGAAAATGCAAACAGAAATTTTAAACAAAACATTACAAAATCGTTCTATCAATCCGACTGCGATGCGATTGTTGGTCTTGGATAAACTGATGAATGCAGAAGTTGCGTTGAGTTTGGCTGATCTAGAAATTGAGATGGATCAAGCAGATCGAGTAACAATTTATCGAACCTTAAAAACGTTTGAAGAAAATAAATTAATTCATTCAATCGAGGACGGAACGGGGTCTATAAAATATGCGCTTTGTGAATCGAGTTGCAAATGTACGCCCGAGTTTACGCATGCTCATTTTCATTGTAACAATTGTAATCAGACGTTTTGTTTGAGAAATATTCATTTGCCAGAAATCAATCTACCCAAAAATTTCGAAGTCGAACAATCTTCATTTATTCTGAAAGGAGTATGTGATCAATGTAAATCCTAAACTTTGCAACCAGATTGCAGCAATAACTTTATAATTTTGAAATATAAATTTTTGAATTATGTCTAAAGCTTGTTGTAGTACGTCAAATGACGAACATAAAGATACTCATGATCACAATCACGAAGGTCATGACCACGAACACAATAATAGTAAAATTTTATTAGGTGCCAGTTTAGCTATTTTCTTTGCTGGGATTTTTGTTCAATATGTTTTAAAACCAACTTGGTTTGTTGATAATCAAACTATTCGTTTGATATGGTTTGGCATTTCTTATATTATAGTAGCATTTCCTGTTTGGGGAGAAGCCTTTAAATTAGCTAAAAAGCTAGATTTTTTCAATGAATTTTCGTTGATGGGAATTGCAACTTTAGGTGCTTTCATTATTGGAGAATATCCAGAAGGTGTAGCGGTAATGTTGTTTTATACTATTGGCGAAATGTTTCAGGAAGCTGCGGTTAATAAGGCAAAAGGAAATATCAAAGCCTTGTTAGATGTTCGCCCAGATACAGCGCATGTTTTACGCAATGGTAATTTCGAAACAATAAAACCGCAAGATGTGGTAATTGGAGAAACAATTCAGGTAAAAGTTGGGGAAAAAGTTCCGTTAGATGGAATTATGATTTCAGATAAAGGAAGTTTTAATACTGCTGCTTTGACGGGAGAAAGTAAGCCTTCAATTTATAAAACTGGAGAAACTGTTTTGGCAGGAATGTTAAATCTTGAAAATGTAATCGAAATTCAAACGACTAAAAAATTTGAAGATAGTTCGATAGCAAAAATCTTACAAATGGTTCAAGATGCGGCTTCTCGCAAAGCACCAACTGAATTATTTATCCGAAAATTTGCAAAAATATATACACCAATCGTTTTCTTTTTGGCTGCAGCTTTGGTAATTATTCCTTACTTTTTTGTTGACAATTATGATTTTCATGATTGGTTGTACAGAGGTTTAGTTTTCTTGGTTGTTTCTTGTCCTTGTGCGTTGGTTATTTCGGTTCCGTTGGGTTATTTTGGTGGAATTGGAGCGGCTTCTCGTAACGGAATTTTAGTAAAAGGTTCTAACTTTTTAGATTTAATGGCGAAAGTAAACACAGTTGTGATGGATAAAACTGGAACAATGACAGAAGGTGTTTTCGAAGTGCAAAAAATTGAAACGAATCTCCCTGAAAATGATTTTTTAAATCTTGTTTCGGCTTTAGAAAAGCAATCTACACATCCAATTGCGAAAGCGATTGTGGCAAGTCATCCATCAGAATTGAAAGCAATAGAGGTGGAAGAAATTTCTGGAAAAGGTTTGAAAGGAAAAGTTGATGGAAAAATAGTTTTAGCTGGAAATACTAAATTATTAGATTATTTCTCGATTCAATATCCACAAGAAATTCATGATATTGTAGAAAGCATTGTGGTGGTTGCAGTTGATGAAAAATATGCTGGATATATTACAATTGCTGATAAAATCAAGGAAGATGCGCAACAAGCAATTCAGAAAATGAAAGCTTTAGGTGTTTCGAAAACGATTATGTTGAGTGGAGATAAAAATACCATTACGCAAAAAGTTGCAAAAGAAGTTGGTGTTGATGAAGCTTTTGGTGGATTGTTACCAGAAGGAAAAGTAGAGAAAGTTGAAGCATTGAAAAAAGATCAAAATCAAGTGGTGGCTTTCGTAGGTGATGGAATCAATGATGCGCCTGTTCTAGCGCTTTCTGATGTCGGAATTGCGATGGGTGGACTTGGAAGCGATGCTGCGATAGAAACTGCAGATGTTGTAATCCAAACCGATCAACCTTCTAAAATTGCAACGGCGATAAAAATTGGTCGTGAAACAAAAAAGATTGTGATTCAGAATATCATTTTAGCAATGGGCGTTAAAATTATCGTGCTTTTCCTTGGAGCAGAAGGAATTGCCAATATGTGGGAAGCTGTTTTTGCAGATGTAGGTGTTGCTTTATTAGCAATTTTGAATGCTGTTCGAATTCAACGAATGAAATTTTAGATAAAAAATAAAGCGATCAATTGATCGCTTATTTTTTTATGTATAAATCTTTCATCAAATCTAAATCAACCTTTAAAATATCAGTTAAATAATTTTCGACTGAACCAAAATTCTTATTAATCGCTTCATAAGAGCTTTCCAAATATTCAGGTAAAACATCAATTAGATATTTATAATTCGGATCGATCTTTAAGATGTGTGCATATTTTTGTTCCAAAAAGATATTAGAAGCCAAGTAATCATCCATAATTGTATCTAAATCGACTTTCAAAGCAGATAAAATCATTGCTGTTGCAAATCCAGTTCGATCTTTTCCTGCAGTACAATGAAATAAAATTGGCGTTCTATTTTTATGTTGAATAATATCAAAAAAGCTTTTGTATTGCGTTTGACACGTCTTATCTAAAACAAAATCCTCGTAGATTTTACACATAAATTCTTTTGGATTTGAAATTCCAGCTTTGAATTGTTTCACTAAATTTTCGAAATGTCCAGAAGAAATATCCAAATGAACTTCGTGATTACAACTATTTGGAATGCGATCTTGATTTTTTAAACGTTCGTAAGTCGTGCGTAAATCAATAATTGTTCGAATTGGAAAATCGTTTAAAATCTCCAAATCATCATCTGTCAAATTTGCTAAATCATCAGATCGAATTAACAATCCTTTTCTAATGACTTCATTTTTTGTGTTAATTATTCCACCTAAATCTCTGCAATTAAATCCGCCTTCAAGTGGAAGAGTTCATTGTCCGAGCGAGATTTCGCATAAAGTATTTTCCATTTTCTGTTCGTTTTTTAGGTTATTTTTAATATGTAAAAGTTAAGGTTAATTATTTAGTTATCATATTAAAATCGTATTAAAAAAAGTATAACTTTTTACTTTAACATTTTATTATTCTTATTCAATCTAAATTTACTTTATATTCGCATAGAATTAGAATAAATCTAAATAATCTGATGGGAGATAAAGTGAAAATTGCGAAGGAGAAGTTCATCTTAAAAAAGAAAGAATTTGTGACACCACATCTTATTCGCGTTCATTTGGAAAATGATGATGTATCTTTTTTTAAGGATACAACGTTGGGCGGAACATGTAAATTACTTTTTCCTCCGCTTGGGATCCGTGATATTCACTATGCTGAGTATGATGAAGAGAATCAAAAATGGATTTCGCCATCAGAAAAATTTAAACCAGTTTCTCGTACCTATACGTTGCGCGATATTGATGCAAAAAACAATGTGATTGTGATTGATATTGCAAATCATGGATTGAATGGTCCAGGATCGCGTTGGGCAAATGAGGCGAAAGTTGGAGATATGATTGGAGTTTCGATGAAGTCGAAAAAAAAAGATTTGGCTCCAAAAACAGATTTCATTTTCTTGGCTGCAGATTTAACAGGCTTGCCTGTAATTTCAGCAATTATAGAGTCGCTTCCTGCTAAAACAAACGGAATTGTTTGTGTGGAAGTCCCAACAGAAGATGATATTCACCAAATTGAAACGAAAGCAAATTTAGAATTTAAATGGATTGTGAATCAAAATGTAGGAAGCGGAATAGCTTTATATAGTTTGACAAAAAATCAGAAATTTCCGAAACGCAAAGATGGAAAACGTTTTGCTTATGTTGCGGGGGAATCTAAATCTGTAAAGGAAATAAAATCATTTTTTAAAGATGATTTAGAATGGAAAAAAGACGAATTTTATTGTACATCGCATTGGAAAGCTGGAAAAGCAGAGAAAAATGCATTAGAAAATTGTCACGATAAAATAGAACAAGAATTGTTGGTAAGAGTTTTCTAAAAACAAGAGGGATATTTAATCAAAAAGCTTTATCAGAAATGGTGAAGCTTTTTTTGTTATCTTTAAATTTCTAATTGCATTAAAATGAAGTATATCTTATTGTTGTTGTTTTCAGTTTCAGTTTTTGGTCAAGAAAAATTTAAAGTAGAATATGAAAGACGGAATTTTATTAATTTGAATGATCCGAATCCAGAATCGAAAAGATTAAGAGAGGAAATGTTTTCGAAACCAAAATATATTGCTCTTTCTGTCGATGCAAATCAATGTCTTTCACAAGAAATAGAACGAATTGATAATTCGCAAGGACCAAAATATTCGATGAAAGTTTTAGGTGGTTTTAAAGATTTGGAAAGCTTTTATGATTTCGATACGAATTCAAAAATAATCATGAGAGAAATGGATTCCAAATTGTATAATATCTCTGATTCCATTGCAACTTATAAATGGAGTATTACGCGAGAATCCAAAAAAATAAAAGGTTATGATGTACGAAAAGCAGTAGCTGTTGACGCTAATTTCAACATAGAAGCGTGGTATGTTCCTTCGATAAAATCAAAATGTGGACCAGATGAATACAATGGTTTGCCAGGATTATTATTAGAACTGAAGAAAACTTCTTTGAAAGATGAAAATCAGTATACAACTTATAAGTTAGAATCAATTTCGATTGACGATAAGCTGAAACTACAAAAACCAACGAAAGGAAAAGTAATTTCGACACCAGAATTTGATAAAATTGAGAAAGAATATTATCAAAAAATACAAGAAAATATCAACAAAAAAACAGGAGTTGATAAAGATGATTAACAAAAAAACGGCTCAATTTTGAGCCGTTTTTTTGTTATTTTGATTCAATAATCGTAAACTTACTTATTAAGAAATTCATCAATTTCAGTGTGGTTATTCAACCAATCTTTTGCCATTTCGAATGCAGATAAATTTTTGCTTAATTCTAGTGGGTGTTCCTTAAGTAATTTTAAAAATTGTTGATTAATCAAATCAATTGTGTAGCGTTCCGCTTGATTAAGCTGTTGTTTTTCTCGGTTTGATGCGTAATAATTATTTTCATTAATAAAATTGAAATAATCATTGACCAATTCCCAAAGTTCAGGAATTCCTTTTCCGATTAATCCAGAACCGATAATTGATTTTCTTTTCCATTGAGAAGATTTGGTTGGTAAAAATTGCAATGAACGAACAATATCCAATTTTGCATCTTTCACTAATTTTTCTTGAAACGAATCTGATTTATTGACAAAAATTAAATCAGCCATTTCCATAATTCCTCGTTTTATTCCTTGTAAATCATCTCCAGAACCCGGAAGTTGAAGAAATAAGAAGAGATCTGAAATTTCATTTACTAAGGTTTCAGATTGTCCAACACCGACAGTTTCAATCAAAATATTTTCAAACCCTGCTGCTTCGCATAATAAAATTGCTTCATATGTACGTGAGGTAACACCACCTAAAGAACCGTTAGAAGCGCTTGGACGTATATAAGCATTCTCTTCTCGCGATAAGTCCTCCATGCGTGTTTTGTCGCCTAAAATACTTCCTTTTGAAAGGGAACTACTTGGATCAATTGCTAAAATCGCTACTTTTTCACCTTTACTTAGAATATATTTCCCCAAAGATTCGATAAAAGTACTTTTACCAACACCGGGAATTCCTGTAATGGCAATTCTTTTTGAAGTTTTGGAAACAGGTAATAAACTAATGATATGTTGCGCTAATTTCAAATCGTCTAAACGATTGCTTTCGGCTAGTGTAATAGCTCTTGATAAGGCAAAACGATCGCCTTCTTTTATTTTTTGAGCAAGTATTTCGGGGTCAATTTTTCGCATAAGACACAATCTTAGATTAAAGATAAAGTCTTAATTAAGAATAAAAAAATACAATCGAAATTTGTGAAGTTGTTTTATATTGCTCTTGTATTAATTGGTGTAAAAAATAAAATGAATATAAATGATTATCTATTTAAAATTCATTTGTATAAACTTTATTAATTCGTAATTAGGATTTTTTTTGTTCCTCTTTAATTCTTTTTACAAAAGCAGAAGGAGATTCGTTCATGATTTGAGTAAAAGTTGTGGTAAATGTGCTATGAGAAGCAAATCCGCAATCACTTGCTAAATAACTTACTTTCGTATTAATGTATTTTGGCTCATTTTGAAGGCGATTCACAATGTAATTTACTCTCAACTCATTTAAATAGGAATTAAATTGTTTTTGACGATGAGTTTTAATGATTTCGGAAAGGTATTTTGTATTCGTTTCAAATTGTTTTGATAATGAAGCAAGGTTAATATCTTTCTTAGTAAAGCCTTTATTCTTCTCAAATAACTCTAATTTTCGAAGTAAGTCATTCTCGGTTTTAGATGAAATGCTAAGGTTATTCGTTGGTTTTTCTTCAATCATAACCTCTGTTGGTGGAGTTGGAGAAATGATTTTATTTGTAACCTCTTCTTTGATTGGTTCAGAAGGAATTTCTTTAATCTCTTTTACAGAACTTATTTCTTCGACAGAAATCTCAGTTGATTGTTTAGTTTTTTTGGAAACAAAGTAAATAATTAATCCTAAGATAATTATCGCTGAAATTAATAATAAAATGATTAACCAAGTTTCCATTTTTTGTAAAATTTATATTCCGAATTAATAAAATAAAACCAATTGATAATCATTAAAATAATTGATTTTCAATGATTATACTATTGTAAAAATACTCCGAAATTTTGAAATAAAAAAGGCTAACTTTTAAGAGTTAGCCCTTTTTTGAAATTCATCTTTGCTTGGAGAACAACCACAGCCTTTTGAGCATCCATCTCCTTTTGAACTAAATGAGCTTCTAATTAATTTTACAACATACCAAACTGCAAATCCGAAAAGGAAAGCGATAAAAATATATTGTATCCAAATATTGTCCATACTATTATTTTAAAAAATGATATGCAATAAATGCAACTACATATGCCAAACCTGTCATAAACCCTGTCTGAATCAATGTCCATATCCAAGAATTTGTTTCGCGTTTTACGATTGCAATTGTGCTCATGCATTGCATTGCGAATGCATAAAATAACAACAACGAAACTCCTGTAGCAAGATTATATGCTGGTTCTCCTGTATTTTGGTTAATCTCATTTTTCATACGATGAAGTAAACGATCTTTTTGACCATTGTCCTCTACATCAACTTCTCCTAAACTGTAAACCGTTGACATTGTTCCGACAAAAACTTCACGCGCAGCGAATGACGAAATCAAACCAATTCCCATCTTCCAATCGTATCCTAATGGCTCTACAACTGGCTCTATAACTGACCCTAATCTACCCAAATAAGAATGTTCTAATTTATAAGAAGCAATTTCATTTGCTAAATCTTCTTCATTCATTTTTGGATGATGAGCAGTTACAATTTCTTCTGCATTTCTGAATTGTTCTCCAGGTCCGAAAGTTCCTAAAACCCAAAGAATAATCGAAATTGCAAATATGATTTTACCCGCATCAACTAAAAATCCTAACGTTTTTTCCCAAACATTAATTCCAACATTTTTCCAATCAGGAAGTTTGTATGTTGGCATTTCTAAAATTAGGTAACTTTTATGTTTTGCTTTAATGATTAAATTCAATAAAATAGCACTTCCCAATGCGCCTAAAACACCTAAAATGTACATCACAAATAACGCCAAAGCTTGGTAACTTAATCCAAAAATATGTTCGTCGGGAATTACTAAAGCAATTAAAACGATGTAAATTGGTAAACGAGCCGAACACGTCATAAAAGGCGTTACAAGTATCGTTAATAGACGCTCTTTGTCATTTTCGATATTACGTGCAGACATGATTGCAGGAACGGCACAGGCAACTCCAGAAATTAACGGAACGACACTTTTTCCGCTTAATCCAAATGGTTTTAACCATCTGTCCATTAAATAAACCACGCGGCTCATGTAGCCCGTTTCTTCCATTATTGAAATGAATAAAAACAAAATGGCAATTTGCGGAACGAAAACGGCAATCCCTTCTATACCTGGGATTATTGCACCTCCAATGATTTCGTTGATAGGTCCTTCAGGTATTAAACTAATTGCTTTTTCGTCAATCCAACCAAATAAATCTTCGACCATTGTCATTAATGGTGCAGACCACGCATAAACAGCTTGAAAGATTAATAATAAAATTCCTAAAAAGATGATGTATCCAAAAACTGGATGAATCAATGTTTTATCAATTTTATCGGTTAAGGTTTCATTTCCGTCAAAATTATACGAAATAATATCGTTTAATTTTTCCTCTAAAATTTTATTTCGATCTAAGGCTTCTTTGACTTGTAATCGTTTCGAAACAATAGAATTTTCTTTTTTAATTGTATCTAATTTACTTAGATTTTCTTTCGATTCGAACGGAACTTCTTTCTGTGAAAGATATTGCCAAGCTAAATAATCAGATTTAAGATTAAATTCATTCTTGATTTTTTCTACAATAGAAAGATACTCTTTCGGAATTTCGTAATGACGATTATATGGAGTTGCCTCTTTTGTAAAAGCTTCTACTAATTCATCAATTCCTTCGCTTGTACGCGCGTTTGTTAAGTATATTTTTGTTTGAAGAAAATCTTCTAACTTTTTCAAATCAATATTTAATCCCTTGCTTTTGATTTCATCTTTCATATTGATGACAAAAATCGCAGGAACGTCTAAATCTCGAACTTGTTGGTACAACAAAATCGATCGTTTTAGATTAGATGGTTCACCAACAACAATCGCCAAATTTGGGTAATGGTTATTGGTTTTGTCTCCTAAAGTTTTGAAAACAATTTCTTCATCCAAAGAGCTTGGATAAATTGTATACGTTCCGGGAAAATCTGTAATTTGGAATTTATTTCCATTTCGTTCTATTTTACCTTCGCGTTTTTCTACCGTCACACCTGGATAATTCCCAACTTTTTGACGAAGATTTGTTAATTTATTAAATAACGAAGTTTTACCAACATTTGGGTTACCAATTAAGGCAATTTTATAATGATTCATTATTTTTTTGTTATCAAAATTTTATCGGCTTCGTTTCTTCTTAAAGCTAAAACAGACTTGTTAGAGATGATACTAATGCAAATAGGACCACCAAACGGAGCCTTATTTTTTACCAATAAACTTGTTCCAGGAATAAAGCCCATTTCATAAAACTTTGCAGGAATATCTTCGGTACTAAACCCTGTTACAACTGCTTGTTCGCCAATTTTTAAATCTTTTAAAGAATAATTTTCAATCATTTCTACCAATCTATCTATGAATTATCTCAAAGGCAAAGATACTTATTTTTAATTAATCCAAATAGAAGATATGTCATAGTTTTTTTATCTTTCTAATTAAATTTCAATGAATTCAAGTATCTAAATTCAAAATTTTGATTATCTTTGCACTCAATTTTCATTTATAAACATTAATTTATGTACGCAATTGTAGAGATAGCAGGGCTTCAATACAAAGTTGAAAAAGACCAACAATTGTTTGTAAACCGTTTAGCTGGTGAAGCAGGTGACGAAGTAAAATTCGACCGTGTTTTATTAACAGATAACGGAGCAATCACTGTCGGCGCCCCAGTTATAGACGGAGTTACCGTAGTAGCTAAAATCGTTGAACACGTGAAAGGAGACAAAGTAATCGTTTTCAAAAAGAAAAGAAGAAAAGGTTACCAAAAGTCTAACGGTCATCGTCAACAATTCACTAAAATTGAAGTAGCTTCAATCGGTTAAGATTGAGCTGAGATTAATTATTAACTCTTAAAAACAAAACGAAATGGCACATAAGAAAGGGGTCGGAAGTTCGAAAAATGGTCGTGAATCACATTCGAAACGTTTAGGTGTTAAAATTTTTGGTGGACAAGCAGCAATCGCTGGTAACATTATTGTTCGTCAAAGAGGTACTCAACATCATCCTGGTGATAATGTAGGAATCGGTAAAGATCACACATTATTCGCTTTAATTGACGGAAAAGTAGTTTTCACTAAAAAACGTAACGATAGATCTTACGTTTCAGTTGAACCATTATCTTAATTGATAATTCGACAGCGAAAATGCTAACAATATAAAAGCTCGAACTTATTGGTTCGAGCTTTTTTTGTTTTTATAGTTTTTTAATACAGCAACAAGTATAAAAATAATGACACCAATAATTAAAGTTGGAAACCAAAAAACTAGACATATTTCAGAAATTTTCACAGAGAACTTACTGAAATTTCCTCTTGCTGTAAACATACTCATTGCATAAATAAACATTATGAATGATAATGATATCAAAACAATTCCTGTTGAGAATAACGTATTTTTTATTGAAAATTTTCTAGACATAATTTAAAAAATAAACTAAAATACAACTTATTTCAACTAAAAAAGCACTCAATTCCTTGAATGCTTTTGATTTTATATTTGATGAGAAACTGAAATAAATTCAGTCTAAAACTACTTCTTCGTCTTCTGTTTCAATTCCCCAACCTTGTGCAGTTAATGGAACCATTTGCTCACTTCCACGAGTAATCAAATAGTTTTCTTCGTTTTTACCAGTTACATGACCAATTACCGTTAAATGTGGATTTCCTTTGATTTTTTCAAAATCTTTTTGATCAATTGTAAACAATAATTCGTAATCTTCTCCACCGCTTAAAGCACATGTGATTGGATTGATTTTGAATTCTTCGGCTGTGCGAATAACAACAGAATCTAACGGGATTTTTTCTTCGTATATATTAATTCCAACACCACTTTCTTTTGAGAGATGAATAATTTCAGAAGATAATCCGTCCGAAATATCAATCATAGAAGTTGGTTTAACTTTCAACTCTTTCAAAAGATTGATAATATCCAAACGCGCTTCAGGTTTTAATTGACGTTCAATTAAATATGAATAATTTTCGAAATCTGGTTGATTATTAGGATTCACTTTTGAAACTTGCGCTTCGCGTTCCAAAACTTGCAAACCAAGAAAAGAAGCACCTAAATCTCCAGAAAGAACAACCAAATCATTTTCCTTCGCACCATTTCTATAAGTCAAATCTTTTTCTGGAGCCGAGCCAATTGCAGTCATACTCAAAACAAGTCCGCTAACAGAAGAAGTTGTATCGCCTCCCACAATATCGATATTGTATTTATCGCAAGCGTATTTCATTCCGTTGTAAATTTCGTCCACAGCTTCTATCGTAAAACGATTCGAAATTGCCATCGAAATCAACAATTGTTTTGGAATAGCATTCATCGCCAAAATATCACTAATTGCCGTCACAACCGCTTTGTACCCCAAGTGACGTAAAGGCATATACGACCAGCTAAAATTTACGCCTTCTACTAACATATCAGTAGAAACCACAATTTTCTCTTTTTTATAATCAAGAACAGCCGCATCGTCACCAATTCCTTTGATAGAACTTTCTAATTTGATTGGAAAACCTTCTTTGATTTGGTTAATTAAACCAAATTCTCCAATTTCGGCTAAACTTGTTTTTGAAACGTTTTTATCTTCTAACATGATTTTATTTTTGAGTAAAGATTGAAGGATCTATATTTTCTGAACGAAAAGGTAAATTGATAATGTCCTGTTTCGACATTGTTTTGACGGTTTGTCCTTCAAATGATTTTTTAATATTTTCTAACATTTCTGTTGGTGGTGCTTGCATTTTTCTTTTCGACATCGAAAACCAAACACCTGTCAATTCAGAATGGCAAAGATGTACACCATCTTGGTTATATAAATTATGAATAAATTGATAAATCATTCCATCTTCCGACATTCCACCAATTTCTACCGAAATATAAATTTCTTCACCTTCCATTGCTTCCTTAAAAAAAGAAAATTGTTCGTGCAAAATAGCTGGTCCAATTCCATATTCCTCCAAATTTTTCATCGAAATGCCATAATCTCTCAAAAAAGCAATACGTGCAAAACTTGTAAAATTCATATACGAAGCGTTCGCTAAATGGCGATTAGCATCCAAATCTGACCATCGAATAATGGTTTTTTGAAAATATTTATTATTCATGAATTGAAAAATTATTTAAGGTACAAAGTTACGGATTACTATTTATACGAAAATGATAATATTTTTAATCATCGTAAATAATAAAAAACAATAAGATTTAACATCAAATTAAAATATAGATATTTAATAATTTGTATCTTTAAAAAGCTATTAAACAGACAGATTATGAAAAAAATATTATTTCCAACAGATTTTTCAGAAACAGCAAATAATGCGTTTTTGTATGCGTTAAATTTAGCCGAAAATCAAAATGCAGAATTATATGTTTTGCATGCTTTTCAGTATCCAATGGTAAGTGGAGGAATCGATGCTGGTATTTTGCAAGATGTTTATAATACAATTGAATTAAATAATTTCGAGAATTTAAAAGATCATATTCCGTTCTTGAGAAAAATGGCTGAGGATAATGGTTTTGCAAATGTTGATTTGAAATTTTTCGTAAAAGAAGGAATGCTTTCGTTTGTATTGCCAACATTTATCGAAGATGAAAAAGTGGATTTTGTAGTAATGGGAACGACTGGAAATACAGGATTTGATAAAGTCCTTTTTGGTTCGAATACGATGAATGCAATAAAACATCTTAAAATTCCGGTATTGAGCGTGCCAAATGGTTACGAATTCAAAGGAATAAATAATATTGGATTTACGACAATTTTCCAAGATAAAGACCGCAAAGCCTTAGATTATTTAACCGAAATTGCTTATCGCTATAAAGCAAAAGTGCATTGCTTACACGTTTCGAAAGATGGAAATTACGATATTCCGACGCTTAATCATTGGAAAGAATATTATAAAGATGAACCTGTAGATTTTTTTATTTATACTGCGGATGAATCTGTAGATGCAGTTTTGGAATTTATTAAAGAAGAAAAAATTGATTTGTTGACAGTAGTTAGCCGTAACAAAGGCTTCTTCGAGAAATTATTTTCACCAAGTTTTACAAAGAAAATTTTGACACAACACAACGTGCCTTTGTTTGTTTTCCACGAATAAGATAATTTATACTGAATATACAAAAAGCTTAATCTGTAGAAATAGATTGAGCTTTTTTCGTGTTGAAATAAAATTATTCGTAACTTTTGAGTACAAAACACGAAAAGATGAAAAAAATATTGTTCCCGACAGATTTCTCAGAAACAGCTAATAACGCCTTTTTATATGCACTAAATCTTGCAAAAAGTATCGATGCACAAGTTTATGTGTTGCATGTTTACGAATTGCCAATGATTACAGGAAGTTTGAGTGCTGGATTGATTCAGAATGTATATGAAACGGTAGAATTAGGAAGTTTTGACAACTTCAAAGATAATATTCCGCAATTAAGACAAATAGCTGTTGAAAATGATTTGAATGAAATTCCAATCAAATTTATCTTAGAAGAAGGAAATTTCTTATATATTTTACGTGAAATTATTGGAGAAGAAAGCGTTGATTTTGTAGTGATGGGAACAGACGGAAATTCAGGAATAGAAAAAATGCTTTTCGGTTCGAATACGATAAATGCGATTACGTCGATGAAAGTTCCAATTCTTAGTATTCCGCATGGAATGTCTTTCAAAGGGTTTAAAAATATTGGTTTTACTACTGTTTTTGATCAAAAAGATAAAGATGCGTTGAAATATTTGATTGAAATTGCTAATCGTCATCATGCAAAAATTCATTGTATGCACGTTTCGAAAGACGGAAAGTTTAATGAACAAGCGATGAAAGATTGGCAAGATCAGTTTGCTGGAGATCCAATTGTATTCGAAGTTTATCATGATGCAGATCCTGTAAATGCAGTGTTGGATTTCATTAAGGAAAAACAAATAGATTTGTTGACGGTTGTAAGCCGCAATAAAGGGTTTTTTGATAAGATTTTTTCACCAGGATTTACAAAGAAAATTGCAAATAAAAATATTACACCTTTGTTCGTTTTTCATGAACAAAAAGTTTAGAAGGAGATGTGAAAACATTTCCTTTTTTTATCAAAAATTCTGTTAAAAATAAAACTTTACCTTTGTCTCGTGAAAAGAATAGCCATAGTAGGAGGTGGTGCCGCAGGATATTTTGTTGCTGCAAACCTTGGAAAAACTGTAGGACAACAAACTATATTGTTTGAACAAGCAAATTTACCGCTTCAAAAAGTACGCATTTCGGGCGGAGGAAGATGTAATGTTACGCATGCATGTTTTGATCCGCTTGATTTGGTCGAGTTTTATCCGCGTGGAAGAAAGGAATTATTAAGTGTTTTTTACACGTTTCAACCGGGTGATACAATGGCTTGGTTTGATGAGCGCGGAGTAGAATTGAAAATAGAAGACGATAACCGTATTTTTCCAGTTAGCGATTCTTCACTTTCGATTATAGAGGCTTTGACAAAAGCGGTTGATAAAAATAAAGTTCAGCTTAATTTCTCAGACGGTGTGCAAGAAATTAATAAAGTTGATGGTGGTTATGAATTGATAACAAAATCAGGAAAACATTTTTTCGAAACGGTGATTGTGACAACAGGAAGTACGCCTAAATTTTGGAAAAGTTTGAAAAATATAGGTTTGAAAATCGTTCAACCAGTTCCTTCTTTATTCACGTTTAATTGCAAAGATCCTCGAATTGAAGGATTGATGGGAATTTCTTTCGATAATGCTGAAGTCAAAATCAATCAACAAAAATTAGAAGAAGAAGGTCCGTTACTAATTACGCATTGGGGATTTAGTGGACCAGCGATTTTGAGATTATCAGCTTGGGGTGCTTTAAAATTGAATGAAAGCAATTATAAATTCGAAACTGAAATCAATTTTGTAAATCAATCTAAAGACGAAATCATTTCATTTTTGAATGATAAAAAACAAGTTGATGCTAAGAAAAATGTGCATAAAAATAATCCATTCGATTTTCCGAAGCGTTTTTGGTTTAGTATTCTGAGCTATTGTAATGTAGATGAAAACAAGGTTTATGCAGATTTATCGAAAAAACACATCGAAGCAATTGCAAGAGAATTGACGCAAGGAAAATACCAAATTAATGGAAAAAGTACGTTCAAAGATGAGTTTGTAACGGCAGGCGGTGTCGATTTGAAAGAAATTGATTTTCATTCGATGCAAGCAAAAAAAATCCCACAATTGTTTATGGCTGGAGAGGTTTTAAATATTGATGCTATAACAGGTGGATTCAATTTTCAGGCGTGTTGGTCTGAAGGTTATATTATATCTGAAAAAATCAAAGAAATTTATCAATAGTGTATATTTTACACGAATGTTATTCTGGCTGAAAGCCTTAAGAATAAAGATTTTTTCAAAATTTATTATGTTAACATAACATTATTATAAAATTATGTTATTTTTGTTTAAAGGAATTATTAAAAACGAACAAAAAATATGAAGAAAATTTTCTTAACCTTAGCATTAATCGGCTTATCTTCTTCTGCATTTGCAGGTGGATACCGAGTTGCTTTACAAGGAGTTCGCCAAGCAGCATTGGGGGGAACTTCTGCAACACAAACTCACGATGCGAGTGTTGCGTTTTATAATCCTGCAGGTTTAGCTTTTGTTGATAGTAAATTGAGTATTGCTGTCGGAGGTTTTGGTGTAAAAACTGACGTAAAATGGCAAGATCCAATGACGTTACAAAAAGCAGAAACAGATAATAAATTAGGAACACCAATGTATTTGGCAGTTAGTTACAAGCCTGTAGATGATTTAGCAATTGGATTGAGTGTTACGACACCTTTTGGTAGTTCGGTTACGTGGCCAGAAGATTGGCAAAACAAAGCAAATATTACACATATTGACTTGAAAGCATTCAATATTCAGCCAACGGTTGCATATCGTTTTTCTGATTGGTTTAGTTTGGGTGTAGGTTTCATTTATACACACGGAACAGCTAAATTAGAGAAAGTACAAACAGTTGCTGGAAATGATATTAAACTTAAATTAGAGGATAAAGATGCTCATGGTTTAGGATTTAATGTTGGAGCAATGTTCAAGCCAACAGATAAATTTGGAGTTGGAATTGCGTACCGTTCTAATGTAGATATTTCTGCAAACAAAGGTGATGTTACATGGTCGAATGTTCCTTCTGGAATTGCATCTAATGTGCCTTTTAATACAGATAAATGGAATACAACTTTACCATTACCATCAGAGTTTACATTTGGAATGTCTTACAAAGTTTTACCACAATTAGAACTTTTTGGAGATGTAGTTTGGCAAAACTGGACACGTTATAAAAGTTTAGATATCAATTTATATAATGATGCTTCTAATACTTTCTACACATCATCTTCTACGAAAAACTGGAAAGACAATACATTATTCCGTTTTGGAGCAGAGTATACTTTCAGCGAGATGATTGTTGGACGTGTTGGTTATTATCATGATAAATCACCAGTTCCATCAGCTTATTGGTCATCAGAAACACCAAGTTCTAACTTGAATTCAGTTTCAGCTGGATTAGGATTTAGATTTGAGTCAGGTTTTCATGTTGATTTATTTGGATCATATGTAAAAGGAGATGAGAGACACATTAATAATATCGAACAAAACTTCTCTGGAGATGTTAAAATGCGTGCAATCAACTTTGGTTTAGGATTAACGTACAACCTTAAATAAGACTACAAAATGAAACATTTAAATAAAATAGTATTAGTTGCATTAGCTGCTACGATGTTTAGTTGTGATGACGACTTTAAGCATCCAATAGAAGATATTCAAATATCTGCAGGAGAAGCTAATTTTCAAAAATATATCGCATTAGGAAACTCATTAACTTCTGGTTATAGAGATAATGCATTGTACAAATCTGGACAAGAAAATTCTTACCCAAACATGTTAGCTGGATTGATGAAAGCTGCAGGAGGAGGAGAATTTAAAATTCCATATATGTCAAATGATACAGGTGGATTTACTGATTTACCAGGTTTTCCAGGTAAATTGAATTTACAAATTGTAAATGGAGCTTTAACACCAGTTCCAAGTGCTGCGGGTGGGGCTTTAGATATCTTAGCAGATAAAGGAAAGTTTCAAAATATGGGAGTTCCAGGTGCTAAGTCTTATCATTTAGTTGCGCCAGGTTATGGAAATCCAGCAGGCTTAAAAACTGATCCAGCAACAGCGAATCCTTATTTTGTACGTTTTGCAAGTGGTGCGACAACTTCTGTAGTTGCAGATGCAGTTGCTCAAAAGCCAACATTTTTCTCTTATTGGATTGGGAACAATGATGTATTAGGTTATGCAACATCTGGAGGAGTTGGAGTAGATCATAATGAAACAAATAATGTTGATCCAAGAACTTATGGAAGTAATGATATTTCTAATGTAAATGTGGTAAAATCTACAATTAATGATGGATTAAAAGCATTAACAGCGGTAGGAGCAAAAGGAGTTATCGCAAATATTCCTTCTGTAACATCTATTCCATATTTTACAACGGTTCCATACGCACCATTATCGCCTGCAAACCCAAGTTTTGCATCAATGATTGATGAATTGAATGCAACTTATGCAGGATTAAATCAAGTATTTGATGCGGTTGGAGCTTCAGAAAGAAAAATCTTTTTTTCTAAGAATGCTGCAAGTGCTGTAGTAATTAAAGATAAAGATTTAGCAGATTTATCAGCTACAATCACTGCTGCACTTACTCCTAAAATTGGAGCTGCAAAAGCAACTTTATTTGGGATGATTTATGGTCAAGCTCGTCAAGCAACAGCGAAAGATTTATTGGTTTTAACTTCTTCTTCTGTAATTGGAAAAGTTGATACAAATCAAGTTGCAGCGTTAATGAAATTAGGATTAACTCAAGAAGAAGCTGGTAAATTAGCAGTAGTAGGTGTTAGTTATCCAATGACAGATAATTATGTATTAACAGCAAAAGAAACTGCGAAAGCAGAAGCAGCTGTAATTAAATACAATGCAGCAATTGCTGAATTAGCAACTGCTTATAATTTAGCTTTAGTTGATACATATTCTGAAATGAAAAAATTAAGTTCTCAATCAGGAATTAAATATTACGGACAAACATATACAACAACTTTCGTTTCTGGTGGAGCGTTCTCATTAGATGGAGTTCACTTAACAGGAACTGGATATGCAATTGTCGCAAATATGTTTGCTGATGCAATCAATAAAAAATATCATTCAACTTTAAGACATGTTTACCCAGGGAATTATCCAGGTATTGCAATTCCTTAATTGGATGTTTAGATAATAAAAAATCCGCTCATCGAGCGGATTTTTTTATTTGATTATTTTTTTAGAAATAATTATTTCAATTCTTCATTTCGCATAAATTCTTCTGCTTTTTCGACCATATTTTTCGATCCACAAAAGAAAGGAATGCGCTGGTGTAATTCTGTAGGTTCAATATCCATAATGCGTTGGAAACCGTCAGAAGCTTTTCCTCCAGCTTGTTCTGCAATAAAAGCCATTGGATTACATTCGTACAATAAACGTAATTTTCCGTTCGGATTATTTGTTCCAGAAGGATAAATATAAATTCCTCCTTTCAACATGTTTCGGTGAAAATCTGAACATAAAGAACCGATGTAACGAGAAGTGTACGGACGATCTTCTTCATCTGCCTGACAGTATTTGATGTAATTTTTAACTCCTTGAGGGAATTTCACGTAATTACCTTCGTTAACTGAATAAATGTGTCCATCTTCTGGAATACACATATTTGGATGAGACAAATAAAACGTTCCAATTCCTGGGTTCAAGGTAAATCCATTTACACCATTTCCTGTTGTGTAAACTAACATTGTAGATGTTCCATAAATTACATATCCTGCAGCAACTTGCTTGTTACCTGGTTGTAAAAAATCTTCTTTTGTAACAGGTGTTCCAGGTTCAGAAACACGGTGGTAGATAGAGAAAATTGTTCCAACAGAAACATTTACGTCGATGTTTGATGAACCATCAAGTGGATCAATCAACACAACATATTTACTGTTTTTTGAATTTATTGAAGGTTGAATTGCAATAAAATCTTCGTTTTCTTCCGAAGCAATACCACAAACAACTTCGCGTTGCGATAACGTTTCAATAAACGTATCGTTTGCGAAAACATCTAATTTTTGTTGTTTTTCTCCTTGGACATTTTCATTTCCGAATTCGCCTAAAATATTTACAAGTCCTGCTTTGTTTACTTTATAATTAACAACTTTTGTCGCTAATTTAATAGAACTCAGTAATCTAGATAATTCTCCAGATGAGTAAATAAAATCTGCTTGATTTTCTATGATAAACTCTCCAAGAGTTTGATGAGAATTAGTATTCATAATTATGTTTTGCTGGTCAAATATCGGAATAATAACTCAATTTTATATCATTTCAAACGTTTGAAATTAATCTAAATACGTGAAAATCATTATTCAAATTTATTTTTTATTTTAATTAAAATCGGTCAACATATAAAGTGTAGTTTGGTTATATTTGCAAGTTAAATATTTACAAAAAAAAGTTTTTATAGAAATGAAAGTTTTCAAATTCGGTGGTGCTTCGGTGAAAGATGCAGCCGGCGTTAGAAATGTTGCGAGTTTATTGCAATCTGTTGGTTACGAAAATACATGTATCATTGTTTCTGCTATGGGCAAGACAACAAATGCATTGGAAGAGGTAGTCAAACGCTATTTTGAAAAACAAGATTTCGAAAAAACAATTAACGAAGTAAAAGAACAGCACATTGCTTTAGCGACAGAATTATTTGATAATCCAGCTGAGGTTTCGAACGAAATTTCACAATTTTTTGATGATATCGTCTCGTTTTTAAGACGTAACAAATCACCAAATTATAGCTATGTATACGATCAAGTGGTTTGTTGTGGAGAATTAATCTCGACAAAAATTATTAGTATGTATCTTAATTCTATACAAATTAATAATGAATGGTTAGATGTTCGCGATTATATCAAAACAGATAATACATACCGCGAAGGAAAAGTAAATTGGGCGTTAACAGAAGAAAGTATTAAACGTTTACCAAATACAGGTTTGTTTATTACACAAGGTTTCTTAGGTTCTGATCCTAACTTTTTCACGACAACTTTAGGACGCGAGGGTTCAGATTATTCTGCGGCGATTTTTGCTTATTGTTTAAATGCAGATAGCATGACGATTTGGAAAGATGTTCCAGGAGTTTTGAATGCTGATCCTCGTTATTTCGAGAATGCAGAGTTGTTAAATCATATTTCTTATGAAGAAGCGATAGAATTGGCGTATTATGGTGCATCTGTTATTCACCCGAAAACGTTACAGCCGCTTCAACAAAAAGAAATTCCTTTCTTCGTAAAATCATTTATTAATCCTACAGAAGCAGGAACAGAGGTAGCGAAAGGTCAACCATTAGATCCAAAAGTACCTTGTTTTATCCTAAAAAGAGAGCAACATTTGATTCGTTTATCAAGTAAAGATTTCTCTTTTATTACAGAAGATAAATTGAGCGGAATTTTCAATAAACTATATGATTATCAAATCAAAGTAAATTTGATGCAAAATTCAGCAATTTCATTATCTTTATGTTTGGAGGATAAATATGACAACTTAGAAAAGTTTGTTGCAGATATGAACGAAGAGTATAAAGTGCAGGAAGAAAACAATGTTTTATTGTACACAATTCGCCATTTCGATGCAGATTCTGACAAAGTTGTTTCAAAAGAAAAAGAATTATTGCGACAAACAGTGCGCGAAACATTACAAATAGTTGTTAAAGCTTAAATGAGTTTAATCACGACACAAGATATCTATTCAGCTTCGGGTCTTTCTAAAATTGGTGTTTTAGGAAAACCTGTGGCTTGGGCATTGAAAAAAATTTTCAGTATAGATCAGTTAAACGATTTGTACAATCGTGGAAAGCATTTGCAATGCGAACCTTTTTTGGATTATTTGATTGATGATTTGGGAATGGATTACGAAATCCATGAAGAAGATTTAAAACGTATTCCAAAAGAAGGACCTTTTATTATTATTTCTAATCATCCGCTTGGAGCGTTGGATGGAATTATTTTGATGCATTTTATGTCAAAAATTCGTCCTGATTTCAAGGTAATGGGTAATTTTTTATTGCAAAAAATTAAACCATTAGAACCGATGATTATTCCAGTTAATCCTTTCGAAACTCGTAAAGATGCTTACAGTAGTCTTTCAGGAATGCGCGATGCATTAAAATTGTTGAGAGCTGGAGGTTGCTTAGGGATTTTTCCTGCGGGAGAAGTTTCTTATCGTGATGACGAAAGTAAAATTATCGACAGAGAATGGCAAGAATCAGCGATGAAATTGATCAAAAAAGCGAAAGTTCCTGTTGTACCAATGTTTTTTAGAGCACGAAATAGTAATATTTTTTACCGTGTAGCGAAGATTCATCCAGATTTTCAAACGGCGATGTTACCAGCTGAAATGATGAAGAAAAGAACACGTCCAATTCAAATTCGTATTGGAAAACCAATTTTACAAAAACAACAAGACGAGCATGTGTCTATAGAAGATTATTCTGAGTTTTTGAGAAAGAAAACATACATGCTTTCGTCATATTACAAACAAAAAAGAAGTCTAACTCAAGTCTTGAAAAATCCTTCGAATATTGAGTTGAAAATTCCGAATTTACCAAGCTTATCTTCTTCTAACAAAAAGGTTAAGCCGATTATTTTGGAAACTGCTTTAGACTTATTAATTCAAGATATTGAAACTTTACGAAAAGATGAACAAGCATTATTATTTACGAATAATAATTACGAATGTTTCTTTTCTACAGCTCAACAAATTCCAAATATATTAAGAGAAATTGGTCGTTTACGCGAGATAACATTCCGTGCGATAGGTGAAGGTACAAATGATGAAATTGACCTTGATCGATTTGATAATCATTATCACCATTTATTTTTGTGGGATAAGGATACGAATAAAATTGTTGGAGCATATCGTATGGCGATTGGTTCGGAAGTGTATGAAAAATATGGAATTAATGGATTTTATGTTCATGAATTATTCAATTTTGATCCAGAAATTCATCCATTTTTCAAGAAATGTATCGAAATGGGACGTGCTTTCGTTTCAGCTGAATATCAACAAAAGCCGATGCCATTGTTCTTATTATGGAGAGGAATTGTGCATGTAACGTTGAGAAATCCAAATCAGAAATTTATTATTGGAGGAGTGAGTATTAGTAATCAGTTTTCTGATTTCTCAAAATCTTTGATGATCGAATTTATGAAATCTCATTATTACGATTCTACTGTAGCGCAGTATGTGAGAGCAAAAAATGAGTTTAAGGTTAAGCTGAAAGAGGAAGATAAAGAATTTATTTTCGATGAATCTGAAGCTGATTTGAATAAATTTGATAAGTTAATTGATGAGCTTGAGCCCAATATGTTGAGATTACCTGTTTTGATTAAGAAATACATCAAACAAAACGCAAAAGTGATTGCTTTCAATGTTGATCCAAAATTTAATGATGCAATTGATGGCTTAATGTATATTAGAGTTTCTGATATTCCAGAATCTACTGTTCGCCCTGTTTTAGAGGATATTCAAGCAGAACTTGATAAAAAAATACAATCAGGAAAATTTGACGGAAATCTACTTTAAGATTCATGATGAATTTATAACATAAAAAATGCGCTCAACCTAGTTGAGCGCATTTATATTTTAGCTTCGCTATAAATTATTTAGCAACTGCTGTAGAATCAGCTACTGGAGCAACTGCTGTAGAATCAGTTGGAGCAACTGCTGTAGAATCAACTGCTGTAGAATCGTTAGCTGCTGTAGCTAAAGAATCAACTGCTGGTGCTTCTTCTACTGGTGCTTCTTCAGTTTTCTCTCCACAAGATACTGCTCCTAATGATAAAGCTGCTACTGCAACTACTGCGAAAAATTTTTTCATCTTTTTAAATTTTAATCGATTAATTTGATATGTCAAAGTTAGAATGATTTTGACCTGATATAATAAAAAATGATTGTAATTATTTTGTAAAACATTTTTTATTTTACAAAATATAGAATTACAATTATTTAAACGTTTATATTTTCCGAAATTATAAAATTTATAAGACAAAAAAATCCTCAAATTCTATAATTTTGAGGATGATTTTTGACTTATTACAAGTGTTTATTTTAAAACTTGTGCTTCTAATTTGAATTTTTCGATTTTATTTGAAATTAAATCCAATCTCAAATTATGAATACTTCCGATATGCGAAGTCTGAAATTCTTTGTGTGGTATATATGTTCCATTTTCTACAGATAAACCAACTTCTTTGTAAGCATCACGGAAAGGTGTTCCATTCTTAATCGCTTCATTAATATTTTCAACGGTATAAATCGGATCATATTTATCCTGATTCATATAGTTATCTTTAATCTGAAGTTGAGGAATCGCAAATGTTAAGATGTCAATAATATTATCAAATTGCATCATTGGTTCGAATAATATTTCTTTCAATATTTGATAATCACGGTGATATCCACTTGGAAGATTATTGATCGTCATCATAATATCATTCGGCAACGCCTGAATTCTATTGCAATGCGCACGAGTTAACTCAAACACATCTGGGTTTTTCTTGTGCGGCATAATCGATGAACCTGTTGTCATTTCGTTTGGCAACTTCACAAAAGCTAAATCTTGTGAATTGTATAAAACCAAATCGTACGACATTTTAGACAACGTTCCACAAATCATTGCCAAAGCTGTTGCGACAGATTTTTCTGTTTTTCCACGAAGCATTTGTGCACCAACAGAAGAAACTAAGATTTCTGAAAAACCTAATTCTTGTGTTGTTTGCAAACGATCAATTGGGAAACTTGTTCCGAAACCTGCACCAGAACCCAAAGGATTTTGATCAGAAATTTTATATGCAGCCTCAAAAAAGTATAAATCCGTCAATAAACTTTCTGCATATGCCGAAAACCACATTCCAAAACTACTTGGCATTGCCGCCTGAAAATGTGTGTATCCTGGTAATTGATGATTCTTGAATTCGTCTGCTTTTTGTAAGAAAATCTCAATTAAATTGACAATTTTTTCAGTTGTATGTTTTAAATACTCTTTCTTAAAAAGTTGAATTGCAACCAAAACTTGATCATTTCGAGAACGTGCAACGTGAATTTTTTTTCCAGCATCGCCAGTTTTTTCAATTAAATAAGCTTCAATTTTTGAATGTATATCTTCGAAATTTTCGTCGACTTCGAAATTATTTTCCGCAATCAGAACCAAAACTTCATCCAAAGCAATTTGCAACGCATCATTTTCTTCATTGGTAATCAAACCTGTTTTTGCCAGCATATTTGCCTGCGCTTTCGACGCTAATGCATCGTATTTCGCAAGATGAGCATCTAATTCTCTGTCTTTTCCAACAGTAAATTTTTCGATTTTATCATTAATGGTAAAACCTTTATCCCAAAGTTTCATATCTATAATAATGAATTAAGGGCGCAAAGTTAGTAAAAAGTTGCATAATATCTCATTAAACTTGTATAATTATTAATAATCATAAATATTTATTCATATTGAATATTTTTGATTGTTTTTTGAGAATGTTTAGACGATTGATAGCATTTTGAAAGATTGATTATTGAATGTTTATTAATATTTCGAAATAATTCAATTTCGTAAAAAAATGACCCAAAAATTATGGAGTTGATATTTTAAGAACCTTTTAATTTTTAACTTCTATTTATTTACGTTTAAAACATTGTTAAAGTGAAATTTAGACCTTTTTTATAATAATTCTAAATTATTGAAATATAACTAAAATATATCATTCTTTGATGAAAAATCTTTACTATAAACGTAATTTTGTGTACCAATTTATAGCTAAACGCGTATTTGTTTAGATGATTGTTAATGTAAGTTTTAGAATAAAACTCTGACTCAAATGCTTATGAGTGTTGAGTTTGTGTGAGTTAAATTATTAAAAATTACCCTTCGAAAAAATTACATACTTAGTTTGTATTCTGATAACAGTGGTTACCTATGCCAAAAATGATTTTTGTTGAAAATAATTTTTGCATAAGATGTGACGATACAGCGAAGTGTTATTATATAATTCATTTTGATTGGATGAAATCAGGTGTAAGTAGCTTGGTTTTAAACAATCTTTAATATTAAAAAGAAAAGATAGATAATTATGAGTCTTTACCAAGAGTATCTTAACGAGATTGAAGAAAGAAAAGGTCAAGGTTTACATCCAAAACCAATTGATGGTGCAGAATTACTAAGTGAAATCATTAATCAAATTAAAGATGTTAACAACGAATACCGCGAGGATTCTGTTAAATTCTTTATCTATAACACGTTGCCAGGAACAACTTCTGCTGCAGGTGTAAAAGCAAAATTTTTAAAAGAGATTATTTTAGGAGAAGCTACAGTTGCTGAAATTACACCAGCTTATGCTTTCGAATTGTTATCTCACATGAAAGGAGGGCCATCTATCGAGGTTCTTTTAGACTTAGCTTTAGGAAACGACGAAGCAATTGCAAAACAAGCTGCTGAAGTTCTTAAAACTCAAGTTTTCTTATACGATGCAGATACAGCTCGTTTAGGTGATGCTTTCAAAGCAGGAAATGCAATCGCAAAAGATATTTTAGAAAGTTATGCAAAAGCGGAGTTCTTTACTGAATTGCCAGCGGTTGCAGAAGAAATTAAAGTAGTGACTTACATTGCTGCTGAAGGTGATATTTCTACGGATTTATTGTCTCCAGGTAACCAAGCGCACTCTCGTTCTGATAGAGAATTGCACGGTCAATGTATGATTACGCCAGCTGCTCAAGCGGAAATCAAAGCATTACAAGCACAACATCCAGATGCTTCTGTGATGTTAATCGCTGAAAAAGGTACAATGGGAGTTGGTTCTTCTCGTATGTCAGGTGTTAACAACGTGGCTTTATGGACAGGAAAACAAGCGTCGCCTTACGTTCCTTTCGTAAATATTGCACCAATTGTTGCTGGTACAAACGGAATTTCTCCAATTTTCTTAACAACTGTTGATGTAACAGGTGGTATCGGAATCGATTTGAAAAACTGGAAAAAACAAGTTGATGCAAATGGTGATGTAGTACGTAACGAAGCTGGTGATCCTGTTTTAGAAGAAGTTTATTCAGTTGCTACAGGTACTGTTTTAACAATCAATACAAAAACTCAAAAATTATACAACGGAGACCAAGAGTTAATTGATATTTCAAGATCATTGACTCCTCAAAAAATGGAATTTATCAAAGCGGGTGGTTCTTACGCAATCGTTTTTGGTAAAAAAATCCAAACATTTGCTGCTCAAACTTTAGGTATCGAAGCTCCAACAGTTTTCGCTCCTTCAAAAGAGATTTCAAATGATGGTCAAGGTTTAACTGCGGTTGAAAAAATCTTCAATAACAATGCGGTTGGATCTACTCCAGGAAAAGTTTTACATGCTGGTTCTGACGTTCGTGTTAAAGTAAACATCGTAGGTTCTCAGGATACAACTGGTTTGATGACATCGCAAGAGTTAGAAGCAATGGCTGCTACAGTGATTGCTCCAACAGTAGATGGTGCTTATCAATCAGGATGTCACACAGCTTCAGTTTGGGATAAAAAAGCACAAGCAAATATTCCTAAATTGATGAAATTTATGAATGATTTCGGTGTAATTACAGCGCGTGACCC
Source organism: Empedobacter sp. GD03865 (assembly GCF_029840775.1). Lineage (NCBI taxonomy): Bacteria > Pseudomonadati > Bacteroidota > Flavobacteriia > Flavobacteriales > Weeksellaceae > Empedobacter > Empedobacter sp. GD03865. The sequence continues at coordinate 39,011 of NZ_JAOCDF010000006.1, read as the reverse complement.
TAAAGGTGAATATCATGCAATGACTGACGTTATCCACAAAGTATTGAATGATATCACGATTGACGAATGGGCAATCATTATTGGTGGTGACTCACACACACGTATGTCTAAAGGTGTTGCTTTCGGTGCCGATTCAGGTACGGTAGCTTTAGCTTTAGCAACTGGTGAAGCGTCTATGCCAATTCCGGAATCTGTAAAAGTAACATTCAAAGGAGAGATGAAACAACACATGGATTTCCGTGATGTGGTTCACGCTACTCAAGCTCAAATGTTGAAACAATTTGATGGTGAGAATGTATTCCAAGGTCGTATCATCGAGGTACACATCGGTACATTATTAGCGGATCAAGCGTTTACATTTACAGACTGGACTGCAGAAATGAAAGCGAAAGCATCTATCTGTATTTCTCAAGATGATACATTAATCCAATCGTTAGAAATTGCAAAATCTCGTATCCAAATCATGATCGAGAAAGGAATGGATAACAAAAACCAAGTATTACAAGGATTAATTAACAAAGCTAACAAACGTATCGAAGAAATTAAATCGGGTGCTAAACCTGCTTTAACTCCAGATGTAAATGCTAAATATTATGCGGAAGTTGTAATTGACTTAGATATTATCGAAGAGCCAATGATTGCCGATCCAGACGTAAACAATGCTGACGTTTCTAAACGTTATACACACGACACCATCCGCGATTTAACTTACTATGGAGGTGATAAACACGTAGATTTAGGTTTCGTAGGTTCTTGTATGGTTCACAAAGACGATTTAAAAATCGTTTCTCAAATGTTACGTAACGTAGAAAAAGCGAATGGTAAAGTTGAGTTTAAAGCTCCTTTAGTTGTTGCTGCACCTACTTACAACATTATCGACGAATTGAAAGCGGAAGGTGATTGGGAAATGTTACAAAAATACTCAGGATTTGAGTTTAGCGATTTATTACCAAAATCTACTGCACGTACAGAATACGAAAACATTATGTACTTAGAGCGTCCTGGTTGTAACTTATGTATGGGTAACCAAGAAAAAGCAGCAAAAGGAGATACAGTAATGGCGACATCTACACGTTTATTCCAAGGTCGTGTGGTTGAAGACCGTGATGGTAAAAAAGGAGAATCTTTATTAGCATCAACTCCAGTAGTTGTTTTATCAGCGATTTTAGGACGTATTCCTTCTATCGAAGAGTACAAAACTGCAGTTGAAGGTATTAACTTAACAAAGTTTAAACCAATTTCAATGAACTAATTGTTTGTAGAAAATGATATAATAAAGGCTAACATTTCGGTGTTAGCCTTTTTTTGTGATAAATATATAATATTGCAAATAAATAAGTTAGAATTGTTTTAAATAAGATTATTAGCACGGTAAAGAGTTAGTAGTTTACAAATAATTCAGTATATTGGGGTATGTTTTTTGATAAATTAAAACCAATTAAATAAATCAATTATTATGGCATTTGATATAAATATGATTAAAGGCGTTTATGCAAAAATGCAAGAACATGTAGATGCTGCGAAAGCCATCGTAGGTCGCCCTTTGACTTATTCAGAGAAAATTTTATATGCTCACTTGTTTGACGGAAAACCTACACAAGCGTATACAAGAGGAGAATCTTATGTAGATTTTGCGCCAGATCGTGTAGCAATGCAAGATGCAACTGCTCAAATGGCTTTGTTGCAATTTATGCAAGCTGGAAAAACCAAAACGGCTGTTCCTTCTACGGTTCACTGTGATCACTTGATTCAAGCTAAAGTTGGTGCAAAAACCGATCTACAAGAGGCAATCAATAAATCTTCAGAAGTATTTAATTTCTTAGAATCAGTTTCTAATAAATATGGAATTGGATTCTGGAAACCAGGAGCAGGAATTATTCACCAAGTAGTTTTAGAAAACTATGCATTTCCAGGAGGAATGATGATTGGTACCGATTCTCACACGCCAAATGCAGGTGGATTAGGAATGGTAGCAATTGGTGTTGGTGGTGCTGATGCTGTTGATGTAATGTCTGGAATGGCTTGGGAATTAAAAATGCCAAAATTAATCGGAGTTAAATTAACGGGTAAATTATCTGGTTGGGCTGCTCCAAAAGACGTTATTTTAGAAGTTGCTGGACGTTTAACTGTAAAAGGTGGAACAGGAGCAATTGTAGAGTATTTTGGAGAAGGAGCAGAGTCTTTATCTGCAACAGGTAAAGGAACAATTTGTAATATGGGTGCAGAAATTGGAGCAACAACTTCAATCTTCGCTTATGATGATGCTTCAGAAAGATATTTAAGAGCGACTGATCGTAATGATGTTGCTGATGCTGCAAATGCTCACAAATCTTATTTACGTTCTGATGATGAAGTTTATGCAAATCCAGAAAACTTCTATGATCAATTAATTGAAATTAACTTATCTGAATTAGAGCCTCGTTTGAATGGTCCTTTTACGCCAGATTTAATGACACCAGTTTCTAAAATGAAAGAAACTGCTGCAGCTAATGGTTGGCCTTTAGATGTAGAATGGGGATTAATAGGGTCTTGTACAAACTCTTCTTACGAAGATTTAACACGTGCAGCTTCGATTGCGCAACAAGCTTTAGATAAAGGTTTAGAAGTGAAATCATCTTTTGGAATTAATCCTGGTTCTGAGGTAGTTCGTTATACTGCGGATCGTGATGGTTTATTAAAAACTTTCGAGGATTTAGATGCGGTTATCTTTACAAATGCTTGTGGACCTTGTATTGGTCAATGGGATCGTGAAGGAGCGGATAAAGAAGAAAAAAATACAATCGTTCACTCATTCAACCGTAACTTCAAAAAACGTGCGGACGGAAATCCAAATACATATGCTTTCGTAACATCACCTGAAATGGTTGCGGCTATTGCAATTTCTGGACGTTTAGATTTTAATCCATTAACAGATAAATTAATCAATAAATTTGGTGAAGAAGTAATGTTAGATGCTCCAAAAGGAGAGGAATTACCAACAAAAGGTTATGCTTACGAAGATAATGGATATCAAGCACCAGTTGAAGACGGTTCTCGTGTAGAAGTGATCGTAAATCCAAATTCTGAGCGTTTACAATTATTAGAAGGTTTCAAACCTTGGAATGGTGAAAATATTACTGGAGCTAAATTATTAATCAAAGCATTTGGTAAATGTACAACTGACCATATTTCTATGGCTGGACCTTGGTTACGTTTCCGTGGACACTTAGATAATATTTCGAATAATACATTGATTGGTGCCGTAAATGCATTCAACCAAGAAACAAATTCAGTTAAAAATCAATTAACAGGAGAATACGGACCAGTTCCAGATACTGCACGTGCATATAAAGCGGCAGGTGTACCTTCTGTAATTGTTGGTGACGAAAACTATGGAGAAGGTTCTTCTCGTGAGCATGCGGCGATGCAACCACGTCATTTAGGAGCTGTTGCAGTTTTAGTACGTTCTTTTGCACGTATCCACGAAACAAATCTTAAAAAGCAAGGAATGTTAGCGTTGACATTTGCTGACAAAGCAGATTATGATAAAGTACAAGAAGATGATACAATCAACTTTATTGATTTAACGGAATTTGCGCCAGAAAAACCTTTAACAATCGAGTTTGTTCATGCAGATGGATCTAAAGATTTAGTTGTAGCAAATCATACATACAATACACAACAAATTGAATGGTTCAAAGCTGGTTCAGCATTAAATTTAATTAAAGCGCAACAAGCGTAATAATTATTTCAACATAAAAAGTAAAAGCCGATGTATTTCTACATCGGCTTTTTTTAATTGAAAATATTTTTTTAAGATATTATTAACATTTGAAATACTAAAACAAAAAAAACCTCAATCATTTGATTGAGGTTTTAAGCAGTGGTGCCTCCAGGAATCGAACCAGGGACACAAGGATTTTCAGTCCTTTGCTCTACCAACTGAGCTAAGGCACCGCCTTAATTGTGATGCAAATATAGAGCGAAAATCCGTTCTACCAAACATTATTTAAAATATTTTTTAGACGAAAAAGCTATCTTGTTCATTTACCGAGAAATAAATTTTAAAATATTTTTATCTTTGCAAAAAATGAGTGGTTTTAATATTTTAATAGAGATTTAACAACTCATTTTTGCAATCTAATTTTTACAATTCGCAACAAATCATCATATTTGCGTCTTAGAATTCTATTATACATTCATAATGAAGTGGATTATTTGTAGTTTATCACTATTTAGCGTGGTAACAATAAAAGCTCAGTCAATATCAGTTTCACCTTATTCGGCATACGGAGTAGGGGAGCAATTGTTTGATAATAATACTGAACAAGCTGGTATGGGCGGTATCTCAACGGTTCCTACGAATCCTTTTGGACAAAGTGCGAATTTTTCGAATCCTGCAGCAAACCAAAACTTGCGTATGACAACTTTCAATGCAAGTGGAAGTGGAACTAATTATAATTTCAAATCTGGAACAGATAAAGAAAATGCAGGTCGTTTCAATGTTTCTAATATTTCATTGGCTTTTCCAGTTGGTGAAAAAGGAAGTTTCGGAGTTGGTTTTCAACCTTACACAGCGTTGGGATATGATATTATGAATACTTCTGAGAAAAATAATATCAAACAAACTGTACAGATGAAAGGTGATGGAGGGTTAAATAGTCTTCATGCTTTTTATTCAAGAAATCTTTCAAAAGGATTTTCTTTAGGTTTGCGTGTTAATTATCTTTTCGGAGAGTTGCAACGTAACGAGATTTTAGCTGTAGATGGAGCAAGTTTAGCTGTAGATTATAGCGATAAATCGAACTATCGTGGTGCTCAATTTACGTTAGGATCTATGTATACGAAGAAAATTGGAAAAAATAACAATTTAAACATTGGTGCTACTTATACATTAGGAACTAAGTTAAGAACAGATGTGACAGATCTTACAACTTCTTACACATATATCGGAACAACACAATATTCTGTAGATACAATTTCTATTATTAGAATTGATAATGGAAAAACTAAGATTCCACAACAATTTACTTTAGGAGCATCATATTCTAAAGATAATACGTGGTCGTTAGCTGTAGAAGCGAAATATAATAATTGGAAAGATTTCTCTCAACCATTAGAAGGTCAAAATACTACAATGTCTTCTGCAGTAGATTACAAAAACAATGTACGTTTGGCAGTTGGAGGATATTGGATTCCAGATTATAACAGTTACAAAAGTTATTTTAATCGTGTAACGTATCGCGCTGGGATGTATTATCAATCAGCTCAGTATTCTATTCACGGAACAGATATTGATGCTTATGGAGCAACTTTAGGTTTTGGATTTCCAATTGGAAAACAAAATGATGGCTCTATGATGAATATTTCGTTAGAGTACGGACAAAAAGGAAAAACAACAAACAACTTAATCAAAGAAAATTATTTAGGAGTTAAAGTTGGATTTGATATTAACGATATTTGGTTTAGAAAAAGAGTTATTGACTAATTTTGGACAAACAAAAATTGTATAAAAAAGCAAACGAAAAAGTTTTAATTAAACCGAGTATTGTATTTGGTCTGATTAGCGTTTTCGTTTTGCTTTTTTCTTGTAAAAAAGAACTTCCTCCTATCAGTAAAAAGAAGGTAGAATTCCCAACACGCACACTTATCAATGCAAATATTATCAACAAAGATTCTGGAAGAATTTCGGGTAATTTGCGTTCACCATTAATCGAAGAATATACAACCGTAGATTCTCCTTACACGATTTTTAGAAAAGGTTTAAACCTTGACTTTTATCAAAAAGGAAGTGTGAAACCAGGTTATTTTCAGGCAGATTGGGGAAGATTAAGTGATGTAACAGGAATCTACGAATGTAGAGGAAATGTAATTATCGTAAATGAGAAAGGTGATTCGTTGAAAAGCGAGCAATTATTTTGGAATAAGAAAAATAAAACAGTTTATACATCGAAAGAAGTTTACTTAATTAGCAAGGAAGGCGATTCGTTAACAGCGAAAAACGGTTTGCAAGCTACTGACGATTTAGAAACCTATACTTTATTCAATAATCAAGGATTTAAGTATGTTGATGATAATCAAAAATTCTAAAGAGCGTTAAAAAAATTAACAAAAAAGCGCATACTTGTCGCTTCTTCTATTTTATTATTCAATGTATTGTCGTATTTTCGCCACCTATTATAGAAATAACATTAAAATAAAACAATGGCAGTTTTAGGAGAAATTCGTAAAAAAACTTGGCTGATCTTCGTGGTAATCGGAGTTGCAATGTTAGCTTTCGTTGCAGGAGATTTATTCGGAGAGAATTCAAAAATAAAACAATTATTTACTGGAGATCCGTCTGTAGTTGGTACAGTGAACGGAGAACCTATTGGTATTGCAGAATATCAGAGTGCGTACGATCAAACACAAAAGATGTACGAAAATCAAGGTCAAACTGCAACTCCAAATCAAATTGCTCAACAAACTTGGAACAGCTTAGTTAGTCAGAAAGTGTTGAAACAACATGCTGAAAAATTAGGTTTAAAAGTTTCTGATGATGAATTTTGGAGCTATACAGCTCAAAACTTCGGAATGGCATCTGGTGCAGAAGCACAACAACAGATTGCTCAATTAGAAGCGAATGCGGCATCAAGCCCAGAAGCGCAACAACAATATAGAGGTTGGTTGCAAACTGCTGAACAAATAAAATTACAGATTTTATCTCAAAAATATTTTGGTTATGTAATGGCTGGTACAGCGGTTACAGGTAAAGAAGCGGATATTCAACAAGGATACAATATTTCGAATGCAAATATTCAGTATGCATTTGTTGATTATGCAACTTTGGCTAAAAAATTAAATGTAAAAGTAACAGACGAAGAAATTTCTGCTTACGAAGCGAAATATCCAAAATTGTTCAAAGCAGAAGGTTTAGTAAAATTAAGTTACACTTATTTCCCTGCTGGAGCTTCGACTGCTGATGACGCTGTTGCTTTAGCAAACATCAAAAAGTATCTGTCAACTCAAATTGTTCATGACGAAGTAAACAATGTTACAGATACAATTGCAGCATTTGGTTCTGCAAAAAGTGATTCGGTTTATGTGACTCAAAATTCTGAGAAACCATTTATTCCAAATTATTTTACAAAAGCAGAATTGGAACAAGCTCAATTAGGACCAGAAGCTACAAACTTCTTGAAAACTGCTACAGTTGGACAAATTGGTGGACCTTTCAAAATTGGAAATACATACCAATTATACAAACTTTCGAAATCGAAAGAAGTAAAAGATTCTGTAAAATCTAGTCACATCTTAGTTTCTTATACAGGAAGTGCTGCTGGAAACGGAGTAAAACGTACAAAAGACGAAGCAAAAAAATTAGCTGAGCAAATTTTAGCTGAAGTAAAAGCTAATCCAGCTTCTTTTGGAGAAGTTGCTTCAACAAAATCTGATGATAAATCATCTGCTGTACAAAAAGGAAGCATTGGTTGGGTTGGAAAAAACAATCAATTAGATCAAACTTACAATGGATTTATTTTTACAAAACCAGTTGGAACAGTTGATTTGGTAGAATCTCAATTCGGATTTCACATTATCAAAGTTGATGACGCGAAAAACAAAACAGCTTATCAAGTTGCAAACATTGTAAAAACGATCGAGCCTTCTAAAGCAACAACAGAAAAAGCATTTACAAATGCTAGAACATATGTTCAGAATGTTGAAGGAAAATCATTGAATGATTTCAAAAATACTGCGAAAAAAGGTGGTTATTTAAATAATACAACAGAAGGTATTGAGCGTTATGCTGCGATTGGTCAAGATATTCCAAACGATCAGGACGGAGATATCTTAAAATGGGCTTTTGGCAAGAAAACAGATAAAGGGGCAACAAACTTGTTTACATCTTCTACAGGAGATTACATCGTTGTTCATTTAGTTGAAAAATTTGACAAAGGTTTGGCGCATCCAAGTGTTGTTCGTCAATATGTAGAGCCAGTTTTGATGCACGAAAAAGTTGCTAAATTGGTTGACGAGCAAGTTGCGAATGGTGGATTGAATGCTTTTGCTTCTAAATTTGGAGCGAAAAAAGGAAATGCTACGGTTAACTTCTCTAATTCTAATTTAACTGGAATTGGTTTAGAGCCTAAAGTTGTAGGAGCTGCGTTTGGTGTAAAACCAAATCAATCTTCTAAAGCGATTGCAGGTAATGCTGGAGTTTTCTACATTATTCCTTCAAATCAACAAATTCAAAAGAATCAAAAAGGTTCAATGATTTTGGATAATTTAAACCGTCAATTACAAGGACGTTTCCAACAAACATTGTTACAATCATTGATTCAAGCTGCTGAAGTGGTAGATAACCGTGACAGAGCTTTACGTTAAGATTTAAAAAATTTCTTATAATAAATAAAAAAACCGCTCGAAGAATTCTTCGGGCGGTTTTTGTTTTATATTTAAGGATAAATTAGATTTATGATAAACGCAAAATATATTCTATATTTCTTTGGATTAATATCATTAATTTCTTGTGAATCATTTATAAGATTTAATGGTAATGTTTATAATTCCGAAAATGAACCTATTTCTGATGCTAAGATAACCGTATTATTGAGAAAAAATGATACTATAAAAAAAGTAGGATTTGAGTTGGATACAATTTTATCAGAAGAAAGAGAGAAATTAAGAAAAAAGGGTATTAAAGACGATTTCTATATTAATGCAATGGGAGAATACTATAAACCAAAAGTATTATTTACAGATAAAAACGGCTTTTTCAATACTAGGACAATATTAATACCTTGTGGTTTTAAATGTCCTAAAGTGAATTTGATTGTAGAGAAAGAAAATAATAAAAAAGTTATTCTACTGGATAATAAACTTAAGCGTGACAGTATGAATATTATTTTAGATTAATTTTATCAATAAAACCGTCAATTCGAGTGAAATTCGTTTAGAATTTTGTATCGAGAATAAGGATTTATAAGATAAAATTCTTCTTAATTCTCGATACAATTTTTACTCATATAAATAAATTACCATAAAAAACTCCCAAGCTATAAAGTTTGGGAGTTTTTGGTTTATTTAATTTGAGCTTTTATTAAGTCAAACTTTTCTTCTAAAAGTAGTTTGTATAATTCTTTAACTTCATTCCAGTCTTTAGCTTTATACTTAGTACCTATTTCATCAAATGTTATAATTAAATCTAATGATTTTGAAGTTTCTATAACATTTTCAAAATCATCATCAGAAATTACAGAAACCCAAAATACGCTATGTTCATCATCTGTTTCATTAATTTCAATTATAGCTTTCTCAATATCAGAAAATGTAATATTATCTTTATTATAACCTCCTAAGTATTGGATATAGTTTTCAATCATACAAATTAGTTATTATTGATCAAACCCATTTGGATATTCGCCTTTTACAAGCTCTATTTTCGCTTCTACAGCTTTTTGTAAATCTTCTTGATATTTGATTAATCTTTCTTGTAAAGTTGGATTAGTAGCACCTAAAATACGCGCTGCCAAAATTCCTGCATTCTTCGCTGCATTTACAGCAACTGTTGCAACTGGAATTCCATTTGGCATTTGCAAAATAGATAAAATCGAATCCCAACCATCAATCGAATTTGATGATTTAATTGGAACACCAACCACAGGAAGTGGTGTAATAGACGCAACCATTCCTGGTAAATGTGCAGCGCCACCAGCCCCAGCTATAATAACATTTATTCCACGTTCATGTGCTGTTTTTGCATAATCAAACATACGTTGTGGTGTACGATGTGCCGAAACAATTGTTAATTCGAAAGGGATATTTAATTCTGTTAATAGATCAGCAGCTTGTTTCATGATAGGCAAATCGCTATCACTTCCCATTATAATTCCTACCATAGTTGTTACTTTTTTGCCACGACTTTCACCGTTGCATTCACTTGTTTTATGTTTTGTTTTAATTGTTCTAAATCATCGTTCACCAATGTCACATGCCCCATTTTTCGACCTGGTTTGGTGATTGTTTTCGCATACCAATGTAAAAACGTTCCTGGAATCGCCAATAATTCTTCAATATTTTCGATTTCGGCTTGTCCAGTTTGTCCTTCGGCTCCAATCAAATTGACCATTGCAGAAGTTGTAAACAATTTTGTAGAACCAAGTGGCAATTGCATTAAGGTTCTTAACATTTGATCGAATTGTGATGAATAAGCCGCTTCAATTGTTGAATGCCCAGAATTGTGAACACGAGAAGCGGTTTCGTTTACCCAAATCGATTGATCTTTGTTTAAGAATAATTCAACTGCGAAAACTCCTGGAGATTTCAATGCTTTTACAACATCTCGCGCAATTTGTTCCGCTTTATCAGTGATTTCTTTCGGAAGTGTAGAAGGCATCAATAAATAATCTAACAAATTATATTCTTCGTTGATGACAAATTCTACCGTTGGATAAGTGACAATATTTCCTAAATGATCGGCAACCGTAACAACCGCAATTTCACGATCTAAATCGGCTGGCGTTTCGAAAATTGAAGGAGCTTGAAGCATTTTGTCTAAATCAACTTCAGATTTTAGGAACTGAACACCTTTTCCATCATAACCATCTTTTCGAGATTTTTGAAAAATCGGATAATTGATATCTTGTTTCGATTTTAAATCTTTCCAATCATCTAATCCAAAATAAGGCGCAGTCGGAATATTATTTTTGACATAAAATTCTTTCTGAACTCCTTTGTCTTGAATAATCGCTAAAGCTTCAGGATCTGGAACAACGCGTTTTCCAATTGATTTTAGATAACGTAACGCCTCAACATTTACATGCTCAATTTCTATTCCGATAGCATCTAAACCTTTTCCAAATGCAACAACCGTTTCATAATCTTTGAAATCGCCTTGTACAAAATGATGTGCATGTGGTGCGCAAGGTGCATCAGCAGCTGGATCTAAAATACTAATCTCGCAAGGATATTGCAATGCATTTTGCAAAAACATATATCCCAATTGTCCTCCTCCTAAAATTCCGATTTTTATCATATTGCGAAGTTAATGAATAATATAATTTCTATTTTTACGAGAATTAAAAAAGTATTGACGAGATGTTAACAAAATGGAGTAGAATTTTATTTTTTGTATTTGCTGGAATTTATTTAACGAGCAAGAGTTTTTATCAATATTTTGTATTCGATATGTTGGTGCAATATTCTATTTATGCGCTGATTATTGCTTTTTTCTTGTGTTTGATTTACAATTATTCAATTCGAAAAGAAGAAAAGAAAAATATTTTATGGTTGATTCCTTTGGTTGCGATTCCGATTATTACGTACAAAAACATAGGAAATTTCTATTTTGGAGAAAATGCAAAAGGAGAAAAATCGAATTTTAAAATTACGTCGATCAATATTTTTTCTCAAAATGAAGAATTTCAACATCTAAAAGATTATTTAGCTAAAGATAAAAGTGATGTAATTGTTTTACAAGAATTAACGCCTGCTTGGCAAAAACATGTAGAGTTTATCCGAAAAGAATATCCATATTATAAAGAAGAGGTGAGAAGTAACAATTTTGGAATTGCGATTTATTCTAAAATTCCATTCTCTAAAGTATCTACAAAAAATTATATTGATGAAATGCATCCGTCTATTTTAGCGGAAATTATTGTAGACGCTAAGCTGGTAAGCATTTTAGCAACACATCCTGTTCCGCCTTTACCAAATCAGGCTCGTTTTGAAAGACGAAATAAACAATACGAATTGATGAAGCAAGAAATTGATGCTTTACCGAATGAAAATATCATTTTAGTTGGCGATTTGAATTCAACAGTTTATTCTCCGAACTTCAAATTGGTGCAATCGGATAAAATGAAAGATGCTCGTTCTGGTTTTGGATTGAATAATTCTTGGAATGCTTTTATTCCAATTTTCCGCACAAATATTGACCAATGTTGGGTTTCGAAGAAAATAAAAGTGACCAATTTTTATCGTGGAGATGATATAAAATCAGATCATTTTCCGATTGTTGCAGAACTGAAAATAGATTAAGAATTTGGGTTAATTTTTAAATTTCAAAAAAAAGATTACCTTTGAAATTCAATCGAAAGGGGTGCTTCTTTACAAGAGGCTGAGATTACACCCAAAGAACCTGGGCAGGTAATGCTGCTAAGGGAACTGGTACTTCACCAAATTACATTCGCGCGTAAATTATAAAAGTGTAAGATGGCTCCTTTCATAATATTTTTTAAAATTAATTATGAAAAGGTCGATTTTTTTATTGTCATTATTTGGTGCATCTATTCTTTATGCACAAGAAAAAGATTCTATTCAAAAAGAAGAAATTCAATTAGGAGAAGTTTCAATTGTCGAAAAACTTCCAATTACAGTTGAAAAGGTAACTGATAAAATGTTACAAAAGAAGAATTTGGGGCAAGATGTTCCAACTTTGTTAAATTCTGCTACGTCTGTTTCTATAACTTCCGATACAGGAACGGGAATTGGTTATTCATCGATTAAAATTCGTGGACTTAATGAGCAATCAATCAATGTTACATTAAATGGAATTCCGCTTAATAATCCTGAGTCTCAAGGTGTTTTCTGGGTGAATATGCCAGATTTGGCTTCGTCTACAAGTTCTATGATGATTCAGAGAGGAGTTGGAACTTCATCAAATGGAATGGCTTCTTTTGGAGCAAGTGTTAACATCGAATCTCAAAATCCGTCTACTATTCCTTTTGCAGAAGCAAATATTTCTTTCGGAAATTATAAAACGCAAAAGTATACAATTCAGGCTAGTACTGGAAAAATACTAAACAATAAATTGAGTATTGATGGACGTTTTTCTAAGATAAATTCGGATGGCTATGTAGACAGATCTTGGTCAGATTTAATCTCTTATGATTTTACAGCTCTATATGAATTAAATGAAAAAACAAAGTTTAGATTTCAGAATATGTTTGGAAAAGAGCAAACATATCAAGCATGGAGTGGTGTAGATGCTGAAACTTTAAAAAATGATAGAACATATAATTTTGAAGGAGAGATTTTAGACGAAAATGGAAAGGTTGAAGGTTTTTATAAAAATCACACCGATAATTATCGTCAAAATCATTATTTTCTTTCGTGGTTACAAGATTTTGGGAATAATTGGAAATCAAATTTAACATTTCATTATACAAAAGGTAAAGGATATTACGAGAGCTATAAAAATAATCGCAATTTGAAACGTTATAAATTGGATTATTTATCGTCAGAAAAAAGAAATTTAATCAATCGAGAATATCTTGATAATGATTTTTATGGTTTTAATCTTGAAGTTGAAAATCAAAAATTAAACGATTTCAAAGTATTTTTCGGATTATCTGCAAACGAATATGATGGCGATCATTATGGAAATGTCTTATGGGTAAAAGGCACAGATTTTAAAGATAAGGATTTCAAATATTACAACAATCGTTCTGTGAAAAAACAATTGGCTGCTTATGCCAAAGTGTTGTATCAATTGAATAAATTTGAATTGTTTGGTGATTTGCAATATCGTTATGTTGATTATGATGCGAAATATTTGCCAAATGGAGAAAATGATTTGGAAGATTTTAGACCTTTTTCGGATAAATTCAATTTTGTGAATCCAAAAGCTGGGTTAAATTTTAAAATTAATTCTTCAAATGTAATGTATGCTTCGTACGGAATTTCCCATCGTGAGCCGCTTCGCGTAGATTATGAGAATAATGGTAAACGTCCTACAGCTGAGTTTTTGCAAGATTATGAATTGGGTTATAAAAAGTCTGGACAACTTTCTTTGAGTGCGAATTTGTATTACATGGCCTACAAAAATCAATTGGTTCCAACTGGGAAATTGAATGATGTAGGAACGCCAATTCGCGAAAATTCTGGAAAAAGTTACAGACGAGGAGTCGAATTTGATGCAAACTATAAGATTATTCCAAATCGTTTGAATGTTTTTGGAAATATTACGTTTAGCGAAAATAAACACGATAATTATAAAGAAGAAGTTTGGGATACTGATGGAAATTCTTCTGTCAAAGAGTACGGAAAGACAAAAATTGCGCTTTCACCAGATGTGATTTCGGCTTTTGGTTTTGAAGTTATTCCTTTCAAAAACCTGTTGATTAATTTGACGAATAAATATGTTGGTGAACAATATTTATCAAATACAGAACCCGCAGATGGAAAATTAGATAGTTATTTGGTTTCGGATCTTTTGATTCGATATTCGCCCAAAGTAAAAGGAATTAAAAACCTTGAATTTTCGTTTTTGATTAATAATTTATTTGATGTGAAATACGAATCGAATGGTTACTATTACGAAGGTGGATATTATTTCCCTCAAGCCGGAATTAATGTTTTGGGCGGAGTTGGAATTCGTTTGTAAAAAGTCAAAAGCTCGAGATTTATCTCGAGCTTTTTTTATTCTTCAATATATTCAAGAGGAATATGCCAAATTTCGGTTTTATTTTTTTCTCGAAAGAAATCTAAATGTCCAATTTCATCTAATCCATATTCTTTTGGAATGATATTCAAACGTTTTTTCTTCGCATTTTTCAAAACTAATTTCCCAAATAAATCTACAGATTTTGGCGTTGCCATAAAATCATCATCCAAACTAATGATTAAAACAGGTTTTGTAATCTCTTCATACAAATTTTGCGTTTCATCAGCGTAACCTAGAATTGAAGTTTCATTCAGAATTAATTTTCGCCAATCTTTTGCGATCCCGATTGGAATTGGTTCCCCCATTCCAACTTTTTGAGAAGGAAAAAACCCGTAAAAAGCAGATAAAATAGGAATCGCAATGCGAAAAAAGAAATTCACTTTTGGTTTATCCTTTTGATGAAAATTTTTGATATAGCCATATTGAGAACCAATCGTTACAATTTTATCATAAACTTTGTAAGCGCGTGTCAAACCAATCATAATTCCACCGATACTATGACCAATTAAAAATTTTTCGTGATTGGGATAAAATTCTTCGATATATTGTGTCAAACCTAAAAAATCTTTATCGGCCCAATCTGTAAAATGCGCTTTAAAATCTTTTAACTTTTTGGGTTTAGAATCGCCGATTCCGCGATAATCATACGTAAAAACCAAATATCCCTTATTAGCTAAATACGTTGCATATTTGGCATAAAAAGTTTGTTTAACACCAATTGCAGACGAAATGACAATGATTTTTTTGGTTGCGTTGTTTTCGCCAAAAGAGGTTACGGCAATTGGATATTTGTCGGAAGCTTCTAGTATGAATTTTTTCATTCTTTTTATTTGATAAGGTAAAAAATATACCTTTACAAGGTAAATCAATCTTATGAAAAAAAATATTTTAATTCTATTAATCTTATTCTCTTCAAAAATGTTTTCTCAACAATTAAAACCTGATAATGTGATTGGTTTTTGGAAATTACAAGAATCGGGCTTTTATGAAAATGGCAAAAAAGTGTCTAAAGAATTTGATGATTGCCGGTTAATGAGAAATTATACAATTTGGGATAATGGATATGCTATTTATAACTATGTAGAAGGAAGTAATGGCAATTGTTTTCCTAGTGAGCCTCGATTAACATTGTGGCGAATTGTTGATAATAGAATTCAATTTTACATTGATGATTATATTTTTGAGGATAGAATTGTGAAAATTAATCAAGATAAAACGATAACTTTTGAAACATATATTGATAAAAAAATTGTAGATTCTGATAAGAAATTTGAGAAAATAGCAAATACAATCAGTTATGATATTTTACGTAAACAATAAATAAAGAAAATAAGTTTTCAGGTTTATTTTTTATATTCACTTTACGTCATTCAAAATCTTTATTTTTACCACATAATTATTGAACCGAATGAAAAATATATTCAGCCTATTTTTAGCATCAATTTTATTGCTTTCAGTTTTTTCGTGCAAAGAAGACGATTCGTTGGCAATATCGCAAGATCAATTGTTGCGATCTGGAAAATGGCAATTGAAAGAAATTAGAAAAACGAAAGGGAATATAACGGAAACAGACAAGTTGTTGTCTTGTGAGCGACAGTCTACATTAGATTTTTCGGATGTTACGAATTATAATTCTAACATGTATAAAACCGAAAAAGGAAATTGTGTACAAGAACAAACGACAGGAACGTATGTGTATAATACGTCTAAAACAAAACGTTTGTTAACGATGTCTCTGAATGATACAACGTACAATTATTATGTGAAGCAGTTAGATCCAAAATATTTGATTTTGCAAGATACGTTGAGTAAAGTAGATACGATAAAGCTTCGTTTGCAAGTTTTTGAAATTGTAAAATAATAATGAAAATACCTTCCATTTTGGAAGGTATTTTTTATTCGAACATTTTTCGTGTAATAAAATCTTTGTCTAAACTCCAAGCGCGTGCAGGAGAATATTCACGTCCATAATAAATGATTTGAATATGTAATTTGTTCCACAACTCTTTTGGAAAGATTTTCTTCGCATCTTTTTCTGTTTCCTCAACATTTTTACCTTTTGTCAATTTCCATAATTTCATCAAACGATGAATATGTGTGTCGACAGGAAAAGCAGGATGACCAAACCATTGAGACATCACAACCGAAGCGGTTTTGTGTCCAACACCAGGTAATTCTTCTAATTCTTCAAAACCTTCTGGAACTTCGCCATCGTATTTTTCGATTAAAATTTCAGATAATCGTTTGATATTTTTGGCTTTTGTGTTTGATAAACCAATTTCGCGGATATAATATTTTATTTCATCTACTTCTAATAACGACATTGCTTTTGCGTTAGCAGCTTTCGCAAATAATTCGGGTGTTACTTGATTCACTTTTTTATCTGTTGTTTGGGCAGATAATAAAACGGCGATCAATAATGTAAAAGCATCTTGATGGTCTAATGGAATTGGTGGAACTGGATATAATTTTTCCAATTCATCAATCACAAATTGGATACGCTCTTTCTTTAACATCATAAGTTCTGAAACTTTTTGTGTAAAAATAATGAAACATCTTTAATTATGCTTTAAATAATCAGCCACAAGCTTTCTTACAAAAAAATAAAAGTAAATATTTAGCGACTTATTTTGGCGTTGTATAACATTACATTTGTAGTATAAATAAAAGATTAATTAGTTAAATCAGTTACGATTCAAGATTTAATCATTATTTTTACGAGAAGTTCTAAAGACAAATCAAGATGTTAAAAATAGGAGATAAAGTTCCAGATTTTAAAGGAATTGATCAAGATGGAAACGAAGTTTCGTACCAAGATTTTGCAGGAAAAAAATTAGTCGTTTTCTTTTATCCAAAAGCAAGTACACCAGGTTGTACAGCCGAAGCATGTGATTTACGCGATAACGAAAATGCGTTGAAGGCGCAAGGTTATCATTTGGTTGGAGTAAGTGCAGATTCTGTGAAAAGACAAAAGAATTTTGCTGAGAAAAACAATTTACGTTTTCCTTTGCTTGCAGATGAAAATCATGAAATTCTGAATGCTTTCGGTGTTTGGGGACCAAAGAAATTTATGGGACGCGAATTTGATGGAATTCATCGTACAACGTTCATTATTGATGAAAAAGGAATGATTACGGATGTAATTGAAAAAGTGAAAACAAAAGAACACGCAAAACAAATTTTAGAAAAATAAAAAATAATATAATGAGCGATTTAGACAATAAAAAGAAAGCGTTACAGCTAATCTTAGATAAGATGGACAAAGCTTACGGAAAAGGAACTGTAATGCGTATGGGAGATTCGGCTGTTGATGATAAAATAGAAGTAATTCCTTCTGGATCTTTGGGATTAGATTTAGCGTTAGGAGTAGGAGGTTATCCTCGCGGACGTGTTATCGAAATCTATGGGCCAGAATCTTCTGGTAAAACAACATTGACATTACACGCTATTGCTGAAGCGCAAAAAGCTGGTGGTATCGCTGCTTTTATTGATGCTGAGCATGCTTTTGACCGTTATTATGCAGCGAAATTGGGTGTTGATGTAGAAAACTTAATTATTTCTCAACCAGATAATGGTGAGCAAGCATTAGAAATTGCAGATAACTTAATTCGTTCGGGAGCGATAGATATTATCGTAATTGACTCTGTTGCGGCACTTACTCCAAAAGCGGAGATTGAAGGTGAAATGGGAGATTCTCGTATGGGATTACAAGCGCGTTTGATGTCTCAAGCTTTACGTAAATTGACAGGAACAATTAATAAAACGAAATGTACAGCGATTTTCATTAACCAATTACGTGAAAAAATTGGTGTTATGTTTGGTAATCCAGAAACAACAACTGGTGGTAATGCCTTAAAATTCTATGCATCTGTACGTTTGGATATTCGTCGTTCTACTCAAATCAAAAATGGAGATGAGGTAATCGGAAATCATTCGAAAGTAAAAGTGGTTAAAAATAAAGTTGCTCCTCCATTCCGTCAAGCAGAATTTGATATTATGTATGGTGAAGGAATTTCTAAAGTTGGAGAAATTTTGGATATGGGTGTTGAGAAAGGAATTGTAAACAAATCTGGTTCTTGGTATTCATACAACGATAGCAAATTAGGACAAGGTCGCGATGCTGTAAAAGAAGTATTGAAAGATAATCCTGAATTGGCAGAAGAAATTGAAGCTAAAATTGTCGCATTAATCAAAGGTGAGCCAGTAGATGGAAAACCATCAGTTGATAATCCAGCTGACGAAGCAGAATTATTTGCTGAAGATTAATTCGAAAGAATTTTTATATAATGATAAAAACCTCTCAATTTTGAGAGGTTTTTTTGTTATTTTGTATAATTAATAAAAAAGCCGTCCTCATCTCCAAATGAAATTCTTAAACTATTTTTTGTTAATATTTCGATATTTTCTATTTCAGTATCATTAGTGTTATTTTCTGTTAAGGTAATTTGTTTGTTTTTTAAACTCCATTTTCCTTCAGACGGGCTATGATAACAAGGGTCATTTCCTCCACCTTCATAAAAATCATTATAATAAGTAAAATTTTTATTAAAAGTTATACTTGTTTTAGAATCACATTCATTGTATTCTTCAATTATTTCTTTTCCATTCAAATAATATCCAGAGTTTTTAATCTGCCATTTACCAATTAATAATTCTTCATGCGATTCTACATTAGAATCATCATCGTTATTACAAGATGCGAAAAATGTAGTCGCTGAAAGTGTAGCAAATAATAATAGTTTTTTCATAAGTTATTTTTTTGATTGGTAATAAAGCTATGAAAAATGATATTAATTAAACGTTTTTAAGTATTTATAATAAAAAACCATTTCTGTAGAAGTGGTTTGTCATGTTGAATTTATTTCAACATCGCATATTGTTTATGATGAGAATGAAACGAATTCAGAATATTCATATTTATTAGTTAAATAGTAAAGCTTTTAAGTAGGGAGGTATTAATAAAAAAAAAGACAATCAGATTGATTGTCTTTTTTGCTCCTCCTCTTGGGCTCGAACCAAGGACCCTCTGATTAACAGTCAGATGCTCTAACCAACTGAGCTAAGGAGGAGTATCGTTATCGATATTGTGTTGCAAATATAGAGCAAATTTTATTACTTCCAAATCTTAAAAGTATTTTTTTTCGTTCTACAAGTCGCATCAATAGGCAACTCTTTGAAAATGAATTAGAAATAATTTAAAAAAAATTATTCATAATGACGAAAAATTCCTTGTTGTGTTGCCGTCCACAATGGTCCTTCTTTATTTGCTGCTTTTAGTGCGTTTGCTGCCCACGTATTACACGTAAAAAATAAGCTATAACTTCTTTTTGCTTCGTAAAACGAATCACTATCTCCATAAACAGCATCTGTTTTTATTAATTCGACTTTGTTATTTTGATCCAAATTAAATGATTGCTTGATGTAAACAATTAATTTTTGATACTCTTCTACACTCAAATCAACTCTTTTACAATCTTCACTCTCAGTCATTTTATCATAAAAAGTAGTATGCATCGCCGAATCTCCTAACCAAAATGCAGCGTTGAAAGCTGTAGAAAATTTAAGATCTTTCCATTCTGGTGTATCCAAATAAAAGCCTTTATCTCCCCAACCAAAGGCAATATATTTGTATTCTTTTTTCGATTTTGTATCCGAAAAAAGCACAAAAGTAGACCAATCAATCGCTTCAGATTTTACAGGAACTACAATGTCTGTGTGTACACCATTTGTCAAAATATACGCAGTAATTTGATCGTTAAGTTTTTGTTTTTCTTTGTTCACTGGAATCATTGGTAACAAAACTACCGCAAGCAGATACACCACAATTAGTAAAACTAAAAGGCCTAATATTTTGAGTAGAATTCGGAAGATTTTTTTCATAGTATTAAGTTGAATAACGAATATAAAAAGATCTGTTCAAATAGTTGAACGGATTTTTTTATATAATTTAGGTATATTTATCTTCAAACCGATTACATATGAAATATTTATTGTTAATTTTTTTTCCAATATTTAGTTTTGGTCAAGAAAAATTCAAGGTTGAATATGAAGTTCGTAAGTTCATGAATTTCGGAAAAACAGAACAAGATTTAGAAACTGAAAAACGTTATTCTCGACCATTATATATAGAATTAACTGGTGATAATAATCGTTGTTCTCAAAAACAAATTGTAAAACTTGATAATTCTCAAGGAGCTACAAGCAATTTAAATTACATTGGCGGCTACAAAGACTTAGAAAGTTATTATGATTTTGATAAAAATTATTTAAAGGTTTCAAGAGAAATGGATAATAAATAGTACTTGATAAAAGTAGATTTCACTAAAATAAATTGGAATTTGACTCGAGAAACTAAGGTTATAAAAGGATTTAATGTTAAGAAAGCAATATACGAAGAAGGTGATTTATTACTCGAAGCTTGGTATGCTACAGAAATAAAATCGAAATGTGGACCTAATAATTATAATAATCTTCCTGGATTAATATTGGAGATGAGAAAATCATTTAAAACCGTTCCTGATCAATATATGACATATAAATTAGAATCTATTCAATTGGATAATTCATTAAAATTTACTGAACCTAATAAAGGAAAATTAATCAATCAAGAAGAGTTTAAAAAACTTGAAAGTGAATATAAAAAAAGAGTACAAATGATGGTCGACGCAGAAAACTCTAGCGGAGGAGTTGAAAAAGATTAATTAAAAACAAAAACCTCGCAATTGCGAGGTTTTTCTTAATTTGATTCGTTGTAAAGTGTATTATGATCCTTGTCCAAGAAATTAAATTGTAAGTATTTGTACGCATCTCTTGGTACAATCTTAATCCACTTTTTATGCTTAAAAAACCATTTCATCTGAATGCTTGGCAATCCATGTTGTAAATAAGCAGCTACGAAAGGATGCACGTGCAACGACATTTTTCGTAAATCCTTATCTTTTCTATCAAGGATATTCAAGAGCACTTGTTCAATTTTATCAATTGTAACGATAGGTGCTTCAACTTCATTCGATTCTTGGTTAGGATTTTCTTCAGTTGTAACAAAATTCACCTCTGGGCGAACGCGTTGTCTTGTAATCTGAATTAATCCAAATTTACTTGGTGGCAAAATCTTATGTTTTGCTTTATCTTTCGCCATTTCAGCTCTCAGATGCTCGAACAATTCTTTTTTATGTTCTACATCCGTCATGTCAATAAAATCGACCACAACAATTCCTCCCATATCACGTAATCGCAACTGACGTGCAATTTCAGAAGCAGCAATTTTGTTTACGGCAAAAGCTGAATCTTCCTGATTTTTAGAATTACGAGAAATATTTCCCGAATTCACATCAATTACGTGTAACGCTTCTGTATGTTCAATCACAAGATATGCACCTTTAGATTGTGGAATAGTTACCGTTTTACCAAAAGCTTGTTTAATTTGTCTTTCGACATTAAACTTCTCAAAAATTGGAACAAATGGATCGTCGTATTCTTTTACCAAATTAATTTTATCTGGTGCAATAACTTCCAAATATTCGCGCATTTCGTCAGCTAATTCATCATCATCAACAGAAATTTTAATAAAATCATCATTAAAATTATCTCTCAAAATAGAAGAAGCTCTGTCCATTTCGCTAAGAATTTTAGCTGGCGCTTTCTTTTTTTGAAGATTTTTGAAGATTTGAGACCATTTGTTTAACAAATAAGCCAAATCTGCTTGTAATTCTTCTGCATTCTTCTCTTCGGCAACTGTTCTGATAATAACTCCGAAGCCTTCTGGTGTTAAACCTTCTAAAATTTTGATTAAACGATCGCGTTCTGGTTTTTGTTTGATTTTTTGCGAAATCGAAACACGTTCCGAAAATGGAACTAAAACTAAATATCGACCAGCAATTGAAATTTCAGAAGTAATTCTTGGTCCTTTCGTATGAATTGGTTCTTTTGTAATTTGAACCAAAACGGAATCACCTGGAGCAAAGATTTCTGTAATTTGTCCATCTTTGTCAATCGGTTCTTCCATACGGAAGTTTTTCAATTTTTCGGTTTTGTACGTGCCATTTGCTACAATTTTGTTGTACGCATTTGACGAACGTATTTGTGGACCTAAGTCATGATAATGTAAAAATGCATCTTTCGAATAACCAATGTCAACAAAGGTTGCATTTAAACTAGGAGCTAATTTTTTGATTTTACCCAAGTAAATGTCGCCAACTGCAAAGCCATCATTTGCAGTATCTTGATGAAATTCCATCAAGCGACCTTCATCTAAAACTGCGATGCGTACTTGATCAGCTAAGGCTGAAATCACTAATTCTTTACTCATCAAAAAATTATGTTTTTAAAAATGATAAAAGCACTTTCCAAAATTTCCATTGAAAAGTGCTATCTTGTAAAAAGACTAAATTATTAATAGCTTAGCTACTAATTATTTTTTCTTTTTGTGTCTGTTAAGACGACGACGTTTTTTGCGTTTGTGCGTCGCTACCTTATGTCTTTTACGTTTTTTTCCGCTTGGCATGATACAATTATTTTATTGTTATTTGATTACGTTTGCGTCGCTAGTCTTTACATCTTCGATGAAAGTTTTAGCTGGTTTAAATGTAGGAACGTTGTGTGCTGGGATAATGATAGAAGTACCTTTTGTAATGTTTCTACCTGTTTTTTCAGCTCTAGTTTTAATAGTAAAAGAACCAAATCCTCTTAAGTATACATTTTCTCCTTCTACTAATGATTTAATCACCTCCTCCATAAACGATTCTACCACTCTTTGAGTATCGCTTTTTTCAAGTCCTAATTTACCTGAAATGTTATTTACTATTTCTGCCTTTGTCATAATTCCTCTTATTATTCTTAAATTTGAAAGCGGGTGCAAATATAACGATAGTATCCCAACAAAAAAAGATTTTTTCAGTTTTTATGAACTTCAACTATCTGATTTTGTCATATTTTGACAAAAATAAACGAGATTTACCTTGGCGTCATACAAAAGACCCATTTCATATTTGGTTGTCGGAAATTATTCTCCAACAAACAAGGGTTGACCAAGGTATGAAATTTTACAATAATTTCATACAAGAATTTGAGACTATTTTCGATTTGGCAAATGCCGACGAACAAAAAGTCCTAAAACTCTGGCAAGGACTGGGTTATTATTCCCGTGCCAGAAATTTACACTTCACTGCAAAGGCGATTGCTGATGAATTAAATGGACAATTTCCGAATAATTTCAAGGATCTAAAAAAGCTAAAAGGCGTAGGAGATTACACTGCGGCTGCAATTGCATCTATTGTATATAATGAATCTGTGCCTGCTGTAGACGGAAATATGTTTCGAGTTTTTGCGCGATATTTTAATATTACAGATGATATAAGTTCGCCAAAAACAAAGAAGATTTTCTGGGATTTGGGTTTAGAAATCATTGATAAAAAACGTCCAGGTGATTTTAATCAGGCGGTGATGGATTTGGGTGCAACGATTTGTACACCAAAACAACCAAAGTGTGAAATTTGTCCGCTTAATGAGTCTTGTGAAGCGCTTCGATTAAATAAAGTCAACGAATTGCCAATAAAATTGAAAAAGACAAAAGTTTCGAATCGTTTTTTACACTTTATTCTCATCGAAAATGAAGATAAAATTGCCTTGTCTAAACGAATTGGAAATGATGTTTGGAAAAATTTATTCACTTTTCCAAAAATCGAAACTGAAACTGATTTATTAGATAAAGGTTGGATTTTAGATCATAATCTTGAAAATAATTTAACTTTTATTGAAGAAGAGAAACACATTTTGTCGCATCAAAATTTATTTATAAAATATTGGAAATTAAATGTATCTTTAGGAGATATAACAAATTTGCAAGCCGAAAATGATTTTGAAATGATTGCTTTAAACGATCTCGAACATTATCCGCTTCCAAAACCAATAGAAAAATTTATAAATAAACATTATTTGGATTAACTTTGTAAGTAACAAGCCACTAAAAACCTATTACAACTATGAATGGAACAACGAATAAAGTACTTTTGATCGGAAATTTGGGTGATGATGTAAAATTGCATCATTTTGACGAACAAAATTGTATTGGACGATTTCCTATTGCAACGACAGAATCTTACATCTCTAGAACGGGAGAACGAATTACAGAAACAGAATGGCACAATATTGTGACACGCAATAAATTGGCAGAATTATGTGATCGTTATCTGAAAAAAGGAGATAAAGTTTTTGTCGAAGGACGCATTAAAACGCGCAAATGGGACGATAACGGACAAACTCGTTATACAACAGAAATCGTAGCAAATTCAATCGAGTTTTTGACACCAAAAATTGACAATGAACAACGTCAAGCCATGCAAAATGATCAGAACAAAGTTCAGCAAAGTCAACAAAACACAACAGTTGTCGAGCCACCTTTTATAGACGAAGGAGAAGACGATTTGCCTTTTTAGAAATTAAAAAATTAAATGAATTTTACAAAACTTAACGTTTTACGTTATACAATGAATTTTAAAACTATAATAGCATTATGTAGTAGTGCTATTTTTTTTGTGTCGTGCAATAAAAGCGAAGAAGTTGCCAAACCTTTAGGGCAAGTTCGTCTGGAATATCCGCAGCAAACTTATATATCATTCAAAGAAAATGTGCCTTATACTTTCCAATATTCAAATTTTGGGAAGGTGATTGCGGGGAAAAAACCAAACTCTTTCAATATTGTTTATCCACGAATGAAAGCGACAATTTACCTGACATATTTTCCAGTTCAGTCTCCACAAGATTTAATCGTTCAAATAAAAGAAAGTGAGAGTTTTGTGCAAGAACAGACGGTTAAAGCCAGTTTTATCTCGCCACAAGAATTTTCTTTTCCAGAAAAAAAGGTTTTTGGTACTATGTATGAATTAGGAGGAGAATCAGCGATTAATATTCAGTTTCATGCGACGGATAGTGTGAAGAATTTTTTAGCAGGTTCGGTTTATTTCAAAACTCAACCAAAACCCGATTCTTTAGCTCCAGCAGTTGATTACATCAAAAAAGATGTAAAAAAATTGTTAGAAACCTTAGAATGGAAAAAATAAACAGCTTTGATAAATAAATTCGATTAATTTTGTAATCGTTTAATAAAATTAGAACATAAATAAATTTAAAAGAATATGTTAATACAGATAGCTACCTTAATGCTTAGTTTGATGCTTTTAGTAATGTTGCACGAGCTAGGACATTATGTAACAGCGCGATGGTTTGGCGTTCGTGTCGAACGTTTCTTTTGTTTTTTCGATGTGAAATTTGCCATTTGGAAAAAGAAAATTGGTGATACTGTTTACGGTATCGGTTGGTTGCCTCTTGGAGGATACGTAAAACTTTCGGGAATGATTGACGAAAGTATGGATTTGGAACAAATGAAACAAGAACCAAAACCATGGGAATTCCGCGTAAAACCAGCTTGGCAACGATTAATCATTATGTTAGGAGGTATTATTGTGAATATCATTTTAGCGATGATTATTTATACTATTTTATTCATTTCTCAAGGAAAAAGCTTTGTTGATGTAAACAAAATGCAATATGGAATTGAAGCGAATGCAACTCAAACTAAATTTGGCTTACAAAAAGGTGATATTCCAATTGGAGTAAATGGGGTAAAATATCAAGCTTTAAACGAAATAGGAAAAGAAGCCTTGTTAGGTGGTGAAACTTTAGATGTAAAACGTCAAGGAAAAGAAGTTTCTTTACCAATTACAGAAGATTTCAGAACTGAAATTTTAAACGCTAAAGGTGCTTTCTTTGTACCTCAAATGCCAACTGTTGTTGATTCTGTTGTTGAGAATAGTGCAGCACAAAAAGCAGGTTTATTAAAGGATGATAAAGTAGTTGCTGTTGATGGTTTTACAACACTATTGTATTCAGATGTAAAAAATAAATTAAAAGAATACAAAGGAAAAACTGTTTCTTTAAGTGTTGAAAGAAAAGGCGAGCCAGTAGAATTGATGGTAAGTGTGAACAAAAATGGCGAAATTGGATTCATTAGATCAACAGCATATTTAGATTCATTAATATCAAAAGAAGATTATACAATTGGTGAAGGAATCGCAAAAGGGATTGTAGAGCCATTTGAAGCGATTGCAACACAAGTTCGTGGAATTGGAACATTGTTCCAAGTAAAAGACGGTCGTAAACAAGTTGCTGGACCAATTGGAATGGTAAAACAAATGCCAAAAGAATGGAACTGGTTATTTTTCTGGTCATTCACGGCAATGATTTCTGCTTGGTTAGCATTCATAAACTTATTACCAATCCCAGGTTTGGACGGTGGACATGCCGTTTTTGCTATCTATGAAATGGTGACAGGTAAAAAACCAAGTGAAAAAGTTTTAGAAAAAGCACAAATGGTTGGAGTTGTAATTATCTTAGGATTAATGGTATTCATCTTCGGGAACGATATTGTGAATATGATTTTTAAATAAATTTTAAAATATTTTTTGTGGGTGTAAAAAATACTTCTATATTTGCACCCACAATTAAGCAACATTCCTCCTTAGCTCAGTTGGTTAGAGCATCTGACTGTTAATCAGAGGGTCCTTGGTTCGAGCCCAAGAGGAGGAGCTTTTTTAGTGAAACGTCAAACAAAGACTTAAAAATAAAATTTTAAAATATCGGATTTTCCTCCTTAGCTCAGTTGGTTAGAGCATCTGACTGTTAATCAGAGGGTCCTTGGTTCGAGCCCAAGAGGAGGAGCGGTGTAAATCAGCCACTTACAGATTTGTAAGTGGCTTTTTCTTTCTTTATCACGAATATAAGTTTCCTTATTTATTGTTGTATTAGTAGATGTTTTCTTAACTAGAAGATTATATGAAAGATTTTTATACTGTCATTTTTATCGTTGTTTTACTTTTCACAATACTTATTCCTTTTTATCTATCTGGTCGAGTGTGGTTTGTATTCAACCCTTTTTCTCTAAGTTTATCACACTCATCTTTTCTTTATGAATCTGTTGGACGGATAAAG
The DNA here is from genome assembly GCF_029840775.1 of Empedobacter sp. GD03865. Taxonomy (NCBI): domain Bacteria; kingdom Pseudomonadati; phylum Bacteroidota; class Flavobacteriia; order Flavobacteriales; family Weeksellaceae; genus Empedobacter; species Empedobacter sp. GD03865. The sequence goes on along the minus strand of NZ_JAOCDF010000006.1, from coordinate 11,623 downwards.
TTGATTTCCTGAATGAGCTCAGAAAAATTTTGGTATAAACCTATATTCCACATTATTCTGCTAATGTTTGAAATTTTAGCTTTAGGCATTTAGGTTCATTGTATATTAATTGTGTGAATCTCCACTTCATCGTAAACCAAATTAGAGAAGAGGGCACGTTTTATAAGTGGAAAAAGGCTTATGATGAACACGAAGAATGCATAATGAAGTCACACTAGAAATTTTTTCTTCCATTTGGCAACCGTATTCCTACTCAAATTAAAATGGCTTGCCAATTGACTATTATTTAAATTATGTTTTTTCTGATAATCCAATATTTTAATGATATCGGATTTGAAGTAAGAACGAAGCTTTTGGTTGTGAGATGGATTTGTACCGAATATTTTTTCATTGAGTGAAATGATATCTAATACTGATAAATTTTCTTTCTTGTTTATTTGGCTACATACCTCTTTTTTCTCAGGATATTTCTTTGTAAGAATATCTGAATAAATACGTTTGTAGTTGGGTATTGTTATGTGTATTTTTTGATCCATTTGTATAGCGTTGTTTTGGGTATATTGTATTGTTCTATTACTTGAATTTTTGTCATTTCTCCTGATGAAATCTGTTCCAAAATAAAGTCTATGACTTCTTTGGTATAAATGTTTTTGCGAAATTGAGGTAATATTGTTTTTTTATTTGCTTGTAGTTTTTTACTTGGTTCTCTTGAAGGTGGTGAATACAAAATAAGGTGTTGGGAGTAAAGACGGAAAAAATCGTATTCTAAAATTTTACTCCATCTCAATAAAGTCTCTGAGTCCAAGCTTTTTGCTTGATACATTTCCTGTATTTCTGCTTCAGTGCATTTCAGGAAATTACATATACGGGATAGTTCTATTCCGCTTTCTGTAACTCTTTTTTCAATCATTTGTCCGATATGGATGTTTTTGAAATTCATTTTTTTATATAAAAAAACCGCAACAGCGTAGCTGCTGCGGAATCATTTGTGTTTTCTATTAGTGTACAATCTTCATAATATCTCCAGTACGGTAGATGGTTCCTGCTTCTAATCCTCCTGCAATTGCAGCTGCATTATCTGCATATTCTGGTACACCGCCTTGCACTTTGATACCGCCTGCAAAACTTAATACCAATTGCTGTTCTTTAGTGCTAGTAGCACCATTACCAATCGCCATGGCATCCCTGTGCGAAGCCGTATTGTTTCTACCTGCGGCAAATGAGAAGTCTCCCGATACGTTATTGAAGCTACCAAAAGCTTGTGCCATATTTCCTGACATATCATTGCGGTATCCAATTACCGCATTATAAGAATAACCAGATACATTATTTTGCGCACCACTTACAAAATGGTCATAACCAGTGGTAATGTTATTATCATAACCAAACGCTACACCACCTCTTGTACTTGCAATATCGTTGAGGGTACCTGTGGCAAAAGCTCCTATGGATGTAGCTGTAGTTGTATTTTCTTTTCCTACTATTAGGGAGAAATTTGCAGCATTGGTATTTAATGTACCAAAGACAGCAGCTGATTCACCATTTGAAGTATTGGTACTACCGGCTATGACACTATATCTTCCACCGCTATTTATCGTATTATTGATACCTAATGCCACTGAACTTACGCTGGTTGTAGTGCCATCGATTTTATTTCCAAAACCTGCCATAAAGACATGGCTTGCATTAGTAGTGTTTGATTGTCCAAAAACAGTACCTGTTCCTCCACCACTAATTATATTTCCCTGTCCACCTACAGCCCATCCTGAAGAAGCATTAACTTGATTATTATATCCGCCAACAATAGAAAATGCGGTTTTTTCAATGATGTTTGTCGAACCATAAATCAAATTGTCGTTGCTAATACTACCTGTTGAGCTGTTCACTTTATTTGAACTACCAAATACGGCAGAATTGGGACCTTGTACAATATTATTAGTCCCTACAGCAATAGAATTAGCACCAACTGGAGACGTGCCATCAACTTCTAATGCACTTGGAATACCTCCACGAATGGAACCTCTTACATCTAATTTTGTGATAGGTTTTGTTGTTAAGTCATTAGGAATTCTACTGGCTATAAGCACATCACCGTTCTGATCAATAAGCATTCTGTTTGCACATGTCGTAGCATTAGGATCACAAGTTCCAAATGTCAAATCAGCAGCCGCGTTTGTTCCATCACCTCTATAAATTGACCGAATGTAAGAACCTTCAAGAATACTGCCATCTGCTTTCATTCCTCTAAAACCTATTTGGGAAAGAAAATCTCCATTTTGTGTAGCAGCTGGGGTAGCAACTGTACCTCTACCTCTTTGGAGATATAGACTAGGTGCACTTGCGTAAGTTCCATTGTTATAGGATTGTATATAGATATCGTCGTCGTTTCCTCCTTTATCATCATTTATAATATGTAAAGCAGTTATCGGATTTTTAGCACCGATTCCTACACGTCCCATTTGATAAATATCCTGTGTATTTTCTGTAGCGGGTTGGTTATTAGCAGCATTGTACCAAGGTTCTGTACTACCTCCAGAAACCGGAGTTGACCAATACAGCTGTGCTGTATCGGATGATGCTCCGTCTGTAGTCAAGACTTGTCCTGCCATACCTTGCTTTGTCGGAAATTTATAGCCACTACTTATTCCTGTTAATGTATCATCAAATAAAAAAGCTATACCCCCACCTACATGACTGTTTCTAATCCGGCTCACACTTGACCCGTCTTGTGAACGAAGTTCCATTTGGTTTGGCTGCAATTGAATATTTGTGATGTCGTCTCCATCTCCTTCCTGTATATATGTAGAGCCCAGCCATTGGTTAAATGTTGAAAATTTAGTAGCTGTCCCACCTAATGTTATGGGTAATTGTCCACCTTCTGTCATTGATATGTGATTGATTCCGAGTGTTTGGTCAGCTGTGGCAATGGTACTGTAATAATCTCCCATATTCCAAACACCGAGAACATTACCTTTGACATGTAAATTTGCCTGTGTTGCAGATCCCGCAAAATCTCCCACACCTACGTTTCCGTTTTGGTAAATGTTCTGATTGTTGTCATTGGCTTTTGTGGTCGTATTTTCTACATACCAAGGTTCTATACCATCTTCTTTTCCAACTTTCACCCAAACGGTACCGTCAAAATAGTAGTAGCCGGCTTGGGTTACGTTAACGGTTTTAGCAGTAGTTGGAGAGGCTGCAGATTTTGCATACACAATCGCACCTAATTGGTCTGCGGTGTAGAGTGCATCTTTAGCAGAAAGTTCGTTACCTTCTAATCGTGGTGCGATGAAGCCGTCGATGCGCTCGGGCATATCGGGCGAAGCAACCACATCAAGTGTGGCTTTTGGTGTTTCTGTATTGATACCGACTTGTGAGTAGGCAAGGGAGCTGATGGTTAATGCTCCTAAAAGAATTATATGTTTTTTCATTTTTTTATTGTTTAAAGTTGTTTAATAATTGTTTTGTTTAAATGTTTTGGATTGGATTACTTGTGTGTCATTCCGACAAAGGAGGAATCTCAAATTCTTCATTTCGCTACACTCTGAATGACAGTGAGATGCTTCCTTCGTCAGCATGACATTGAGATTCCTCGCTTTGCGTTGCGACGCTCTAAATGACACTCTTGTCATTCCGACAAAGGAGGAATCTCAGATTCTTCGCTTCGTTACACTCTGAATGACAGTGAGACGCTTCCTTTGTCAGCATGACATTGAGATTCCTCGTTTCGTTATGCTCTGAATGACAGTGAGATGTTTCGACAAGCTCAGCATGACAAGGGTGGTGGTCGGGTTTTGTGAGTTGTGCTGAAATGGTTGTTTTCGTAATGAATAGTGTTGTCGAAATCAGGTTTTTCTGTATTGTATATATTTTTTTCTATAAAAAAAGTTTGTGCTGTAATCCCCAATTCTTTGTATTGATAGATAACAACTGCCAAAGTGCTTTCAGCTCCTGTAGAGGAGAATTTTTCGGAAATGGGTTGGCTTGTGATTTTGTAAGCGGGTTTTCCTGTTTTTGCTTTTTCGTTTTTTGTTACATGTTTATGTGTACTATCTACATCTAAAACGTTTTGCTTGTGGTGTACAGGTTTTTCTTTAGGAGATGGAGTTGAATTTGCAACGAGTATAATGCTGTTCTCTTTGTAAACGGTTACTGCATTATGATTTCCTACAATTTCTTTTTCCGTATAGATATAGGTGTTTTCACTTATACTTAACGTAGTATTTCCTGAAACGTAAATTTGTGCTGAAACGGAATTGGAAATTACCCAAAGAAAACACACAAAAAGCTTTCCCCAAAATGGAGAAAACTTTTGTGGTTTCCGGTTAAGGTATTTGTGTTTTCAAAATCGTGAGCAAATAAATTTAGGTTGGTTAAATTTTGCTCTGCTAAAGTAGGTACGCAAATGCCTGTATGAAAGACAAACACCTTGGGAATTCTGAATTTCCAAGGTGTTTTAAATGATTTATATTGTTGTTTTATAGTTAATTAGCTATTGTTTTGTGAGAGTGTTTGTGTAAGTTTTTAATCAGAAAAATGAGAATAAAATCATCACTGTATTATCATTTTAAGTCTTGTAAAATGGCTTCTTTCAGGAAAGATGAGGGCGACATCCCTGTAGTATTTTTAAATATTGTAGTAAAAGTATTGTAAGAAGAAAACCCACATACTTCTGCCAAATAGGTTATTTTGTATTTACGAAACTTGGGGTCAGTAGCAATTTTTTTACAGATATAGTCAATCCTTAGCTCATTGATATAGGTATTATAATTTTTATTATAGTGTTTACTGATAACCTCGGAAAGATATTTGGTATTGGTTCCTAATTGAATTGCCAACAGGGAAATGCTGAGCTCTTTGTTGGTGAATTTCTCAGACTTTTCAAATTTTTGAAGTTTTTTGATGAGTTCCTGCTCCGTAGTGTCAGATATAAAACTGGTTTTTGGGGCTTCATCATTTTGATAAATGGGTTGCTTATTGGATTTTTGGTATTGATTTTCCTTCAGAAAATTAATATCGGTAATGGTATTTTTTTCATTTAATTGTAATTCGAGTTTGGAAATGATCTGTTGGTAAAGCAGTTTCTGTTTTTCTTTTTTTCTTTTTAGATAAACGTATAATCCAACTAAAGCAGATAGAGAAAAAGCAATTAAACACCAAATGACAGCAATTCTTGTTTCTGCTTTTTTCTCTGCTTTTTCTCTGTCTTTTTCCAGATTGTTTACAATTACGTCTACCGCTTCCACTTTGTTATAGTCCAACTGCTGGGTTTGCAGCATTTGCAGTTTTTCATATTTCAAAGCTTTCTCTCGATCTCCTCGTTTGGTGTAAAGATTATTTAATATACGATAGAGTTTTAATAACTTGTCTGAATATTTGTCTTTCTCAAAAATAGGTAAAGCGTTCTGAAAATACATTTGAGCTTCTTCCAATTTGTTATTTTGATATGACAATTCGCCTAATGCAAGTTGGGAAATACCATATAATCTAGGTATTTCATTATGGAGATTGGGAATGGCTTCTACTTTCTTTATATAAAATTTTGCCGAATCAAGGTTTCCTTGTTGTGTAAATGTTGCAGAAATATTGTTATTGAGTCCACCATACCGATCAGCATAATTATAAGTATCTAGATTTTCAATCCTTTTTAAAATGGATAACCCTTTTTTATAATTTTCTATAGCTTCCGGATATTTTTTCTGTTTCTTTTTTATGCTCCCCAATTGGTTGTAAGCATCTAAAATCAATAAATTACGATCTTTTTCGTTATTCAAACCTTTGGCTAATTCAATCTGTTTGAGTGTAAGTTCCTCCGATTTTGTAAGTGCATCAATAAGAAAATAGGCATAAGCACGATACGAATTAAGGTCTGCGTGTAAGAGCTTATCATCTACATTTTCTGCTTCTTCTGCAGCCTTGTCTATAAAAACAATCATATTGTTGTAATCTCCCTGTATTCTGTACACTTCAGAAACAAATATTAATAGATCGGCTCTATTGCTTGCATCTTTTTCTATTTTGTAATCTTTTTGCCAACGATTGAGGATTTCATTGGGGTTATCTTTAAATAAATTAGAATAATTTTTATAATTGAACTGCCCAAAACCTAAACTAAATAATAATAGAAATGCGCAGGCATTTAATTGCTTTTTTTTCAATATTCCGAAAACTCCAGAAAATAAATTTTTAAATTTTCCGAGTTTAGAAGTTTTAAATGAATAGTAGCATTTTGTCATATTTAGTTTAGGTTATATATAAAACGAAAATACGAAAATATAGTGTGAATTAAAAGAAGCAGGAAAATCAGTTTTTTTTGCAAGTGTACTGAATGTGTATTGGAAAAAAGCGGTTGGAAAAAGAATGAATTTTAGTGAGAGAATTCTTATTTGGAAAGTCTCAGCATTAAATATACATGATGCTTGGGTTCTTTTTCAAATCTAAAAGTTTCTGTTTCACAATTCAAATTTAGGTATTAGATGTCCATGTTTTATTGAAAACTTACAATTCTTTAAGATTACTCCTTCAATAATCTGTAGTTACTGCTAGTTTTGTATTATTTTGGAATAATCAAAAAACAAATGAAAAATAGAAAATAAAGAACGATCTTTTTTCTTGTGTTCTGATAAATACGATGCATCAAAACCATTTTTAATCATTAGATTTTCTAGCTGTTTAATAGTTTCAATATCCGAATTTGAAGAAAGTTTTTGATTTATTTTTCCGAATAGCATTATATGAGTTAAAGAAGGATTTTGTATAATTCCTTTCAGTAAATTTTTTTGTGTCTGTAACATATTCCGTAACTGATGAAGATGTTAATCTTTTGCATTCAATTGCAAAATATGGTTTGGTGTTTTTACCCCACGAATTTTTTTGTGCTTTATCTATGATATGAATATCAATAGGATCATTATGTAATTTATCATCTACCAAACCCCTGTACTCCTCAGAAACTTCCTTATTAACTGTAAAATGATCTGTTTCATGTTCAAACAAACAAAGCTCATTTTCAAGATAATCATCAACTAAACGGTTTCTTAAATAATCCTCTTTTTTTATTTCACAAATATTTAACATTCCCTCACACAACCATTCACCCAACTTTCGCATCTTACTAATAGAAAAACAAATAAAATCAAATTAGTATGAAACTTAGAAAAGTATTTAGCGTTTTAGCATTATTAATGGTTATGGTAACATTCGCACAAAAAAATATGAAAATAGATTATTCAATGTATCCAAAAGCAAAAGATGGATATGAACAGAAAATTATCACTTTAAAACCACAAGCCAATGAAGAAAACTATTTAGTTGAAATATTTGCTGGGAAAAAAACAAAGGTTGATTCTTGTAATCAATTTTTCTTAAGTGGAAGTTTTGATCAAAAAACTGTTGATAGTTGGGGTTATGATTATTTTAATTTCGAAACTGATGGAAATATAGCAGGAACTTTAATGGGATGTTTTGACAATAAATCTGTCGAAAAAATTGTACACGCTCAATCTTTGCAGACGCGTTACAATAGCAAATTACCAATCGTAGTTTACGTACCAAAAGGCTATACATTAGAATATAGAATTTGGAAAGCAGATGAAAAACTTAACATAGTTAAGTAATATTTATAGTTGTTAATTGAAAAAGCTCGAGAAATTCTCGAGCTTTTATATTTTAATGAAATACTAATTGCGTAATCGTGTAAATAACCAAACCAACAAGTCCACCAACCAACGTCCCGTTAATCCGAATAAATTGCAAATCTTTTCCAACTTCCAATTCTAGCTTTTCGCTCAATTCTTTTCCTTCCCATTTATCAACCGTATTACTAATCAAGCTTTCCACTTCTTTGACATTTCGTAAAATCATACGGTAAATAAAATGACGCACCCAACCATTAATCTTATCAATCATTTCTTGGTTATCGTTCAAATTTTCGGTTAACTTTTTAATGTTTTTCTTAATGTAAACTTGCATTGCAGAATTTTCATCATCAAAACTTTCGGTCAGATTTTGTTTAATCGCCAACCACAAATCCAAAGCATAATCATTCAATCGTTCTTTTGTGATAAAATCATCTCGAAGCGATTCTAACCTAAATTTCCAATCGGGAGATTCTTTTATATTCTGAATGTTTTCTCGGATAATTCGTTCGATATTATGACGAACTGGATGTTCTTTATCTTCTTCAACCTCATCCAAAAAACTCACCACGCCTTCTACTACTCCTTTCGATATTTTTTTACCAGCAAAAAATGAAATCACAGGATGTTTTTCGTTTAATTTATCTTTAATAATCAAATCACTTTCTAAGATATATTCTTTTGCTTTTGGAATAATTGCTTCTAAAATTTCGTCGTGTTTTTCCTTTTCTAAAATATACTCTAAACTTGATGATACTAATTCAGGTAAATCAAATTGTTTTAAAATTTCATCACCTTTCAAGGTTATAAAATCAACGACATCTTTATCATCTAAGTCTTTGACAATTTTCTTGGAGAAATTAATCAACTCTTCTTGCAACATTTCTTGATTCGTAGGTTTATTCAACCAATCTGCTGCGTATTTTACAACTTCTAATTTCTCGATATATGGACGAATTGTAGATGGCGTCAAAAAATTCTCAGTTACAAACTGTCCCAAATTATCTCCGATTGCATTTTTACTATTTTCAATCAGATTTGTATGCGGAATTTTAAGTCCAAGCGGATATTTGAACAAAGCTGTAACCGCAAACCAATCGGCAAGCGCACCAACCATCGCTGCTTCGGCAAATGCTTCCACATATCCGATCCATTTCACAGGTGAATGTTGACTTAGATAAACCATCAAAAAGTAAATAAAAGCCATCAAAATGAATAATCCTGTCGCAATAGCTTTATGTTTTTTGAGGTTTTGTATTTTCTGAAGTTCCGTCATAAAAGTGTTTTGAAAATTTGTTGCAAAAATTTAGCCAATCAAAAAAGCGGAGAATTCTCCGCTCAAATTTTTGTGTTTTTGATTTATTTACTTTCCTGAAAAACCAATAATGCAACATTTGCACTCGATAATAATCGTTGGCTATGATTGATTGTAAATAATCTTTCGAAAGACGATAATTCACGGTGAACAACACCTAAAACATCGATGTTGTTTTTTGTACAATAATTGATTAAACCATCTTCTACATCTTTACTCGGTTCAATTGTAATCATCGCTTCAGGATATTCTTCTTCCCATTCTTTTTTCACGCTTAACATTTGTGGAGTAATCGATTTATCATCAACATGTACAATGTTCAACAATTTATCGTAACGTTTTGTCACTTCTTCCATTTGCGATAAAGCTTTTGCTTCTTTTTGATTGAACAATGTAGCGTAAGCAAAATTTCTTTCTTCTTTAAATTTCACATTATTTGGAACAACCAACACAGGTGCAGGCGAATTGTTAATGACATTTACCGTGTTAGAACCAAAAAACTTTTTGCCTAAACTATTTTGTCCATTCGTTCCCATCACCACGTATTGTATATCTTCTTTGTTGATAATATCCAAAATCATCAACAACAAATCGCCAACAACCAAAGAACTCTCTATTTTAACGTGTTCAAGATTATTTTCTTTTGCAATATTTTTAAGTTTATTGATATAATTTTCGAAGTTTTCTTCTGTAACTTCAAGATAATTTTTAAGATTTGATTGTACCGAGACTAACTTAATATTAGTTTTGAGAACTTTTGCAAGGTTTAACGCATACAAAAAAGCATTGTTCGCTGTTTCCGAAAAATCGGTTGGAAATAATATTTTAGCCATAATAATTAAATTCTAGAATAGATTGTTCTATAAATTTACAACTAAAATTTAGGTAAAGCCACAAAAAAAGTCTTGATTTCTCAAGACTTATCTATTTTTTAACCGTTTTTAATAACCAAAACGACGCAAATCATTCTCTTTGCTTCTCCAGTCTTTTCGCACTTTCACGAAAAGTTTCAAGAATACTTTTTTATCAAAGAATTTCTCTAACTCTTCTCTTGCTTCTTTTCCTACTTTCGATAAAGACTCTCCTTTATGTCCAATAATAATTCCTTTCTGAGAGTCACGCTCAACAAAAATTTCAGCTTCGATAGAAATTAAATTCAAATCTTCTTTGAAACGTTCTGTTACTACCTCAACAGAATATGGAATCTCTTTTTGATAGTTTAATAAAATCTTTTCGCGAATTACTTCATTTACAATAAAACGCTCCGAACGGTCTGTTAATTGATCTTCTGGATAATATTGCGGACCTTCTGGAATAATTGCTTTGATCTTATTAATCAACAAATCTACATTCACGTTTTCTTTTGCCGAAATAGGTAAAATCTCTGCTTTTGGTAATAATTCGTGCCAATATTCTACTGCTTCATTTAATCGATCTGGCGTAGCTGTATCAATTTTATTCAATAATAAAATAATTGGTGTAGATGTTTTTTGCAGACGTTCGAAAACTTGTTCATTTTTCAATCGTTTTTCTCCAATTTCTACAACATAAAGAATCACATCAGCATCCACCAACGATTCATTTACTGCATCCATCATTTTTGTTTGCAGTTCATAAGCAGGATCCAAAACACCAGGCGTATCCGAAAATACAATCTGATAATCTTCTCCTGTTAAAATACCTTTGATACGATGACGTGTAGTTTGCGCTTTGTGTGTTGCGATAACCAAACGCTCTTTCATCAACATATTCATCAAAGTAGATTTTCCAACATTTGGATTTCCTATGATATTTACAAAACCGGATTTAAATTTCTTTTCGTCTGACATTCTGCAAATTTAGTGATTTCTATAATATTATTTCAGATTAATATGTTGAAGAAAAGATTAATATTCTAATCCAATTTTAATTTCATAAAATTGATTTTGGTCTGTATTTTGAATAATTCTAATTAAGTTCAAAAAAATATGACGAAAGTTATGGTTTATTGAAAAATATGATTAATTTCATACATGTGTTATGGAAGATTAAATTAACCAAAATTTAAAAAAATGATGAAAGCAGAACTTATCGAAAAAGAAGAAGTAAGAAACTATAAATTTTTAGACGCGCCAAAAGACGAAGTAACGGTAGAGGCAAACAAATTGAATGGTGCAGTAAGATTAGGAAACGAATTCAAATCTAAAGCATATATTACATTTCAAACAGATCAAGGTCCTAAGAAAATTGAGACGACTGTTTGGTCTGTTACGGATAAATTTTTACAAATTAAGAATGGAGTTTTGATTCCGTTAAAATCTTTAATTGATATTCAATACTAAAAATTGTTTATTGCTTAAATTAAAAAAGGGATACGACGATGTCGTATCCCTTTTTTAATTAATTATTTTTGTTGGATTCTTTCAACAATCTAATTAACTCTGCACGTATAGCAGCTTTATCATTACTTTTCGGGAAATCTCCTATAAAAAATGTTTGTTGCGGAACTTCATAAGGTTCTAATTCACTTTTTGGAATATCAACATGTTCAGCAAATCGACTTTCTATTACCAAAGAAATTACATCTTCTGTAGATCCTTTTTTCGGAAAAGCAATCACAATAAAGTTATAATCGATATATGGTTTTAATTTTTCTTCAATCAATTCTAAATTCACCACATCTTTCCCATTC
>NZ_JAOCDF010000059.1:0-4197 GCF_029840775.1 Empedobacter sp. GD03865 | reverse complement strand
GCTTGTATCAGAATCTCTTCTTTTCATTTTTGTCTTGACACAAAAACGAAACAAAAAAGTCAAGGCCGTAAACCTCTCTACTAAAAATGTTCTCATTTCACTAAAGATTTTAAAAACCCTACGGGCTAAAACCTTTTTAACGCTCCATTTAACCATTTTCTTAACGTGAGAGTTTTAATGCCATTTTCTTCATCCTTTAAATCGTTGTTATTCTTAGTTCGTCACAGAACCTTATCCTTAATCTCAACCTCAAATACATAAGACATCTTACAATTATAAAATCTCAATTCTCATATCTAACATCTAATCTGTACTTTTTACTTAATACATAGTACATCCTAACAATCCTTCCGATACACGAACACCGAACAAACCATACGGAACGCATATACAATGGATATAGAATGGATACAGCGCGGATACACAACCGATACAGAAAAGTGTCTTTTTCGATATACAACGATACAGGATTTTAACTCTTTTTAACACTTAATTTATCTAACCTCAATGGTTTTTATCAAATTTTACCTTGTACACTTAACGTTTTACGTGGTTTTTCTAATCAAAATTCTAATTCGATTTTGACAACGAATTTGGTCATTATGAAATCAGGCATAAACCCACAAATTCCCCTTGGACAGTTTTAAAAATTACATTAATAAATGAAATAAAAATTAACACTACTTTTATGAAGATCATTCACTCTCTTATAAGTTGTCTTCGGGGAATTAAATGTGAGTCTTTATCGCTTAATAATTTTGTTCACTATTTCTCCTTCCTACTAGTAGTATATCCACCACTAAGGTCCGAATTTCATTTACCATGTCAGTCATGGTTTTTATTTGTGCATATAAAGGTATAGCACAAAATAATCTCAGTAGTTCAGCATACAATTGCCTACTGAATTTGAAGTAAAATTTTCTCATAATTTTACATAGTTTTTTAATTCAACATTAGTTTTAAAAGCCATCCTTTCCAGTACATCGCGCCAACTTTGTTTTGGGAAAAGGGGTTTTTTGTTTTTTTATTTCAAATTTGTTCTTTATTTTCATTTTTTGCTCATCCAAAAAACATTTGAAATTAAAAGGAGAAGCCATAGCATGGCTTAGGTATTCCTTTTCTTTAATGTCACTTTTTTTCGTCAAAAAAACTAACGAAAAAAGACTTGGCTGTAAACCTCTCTACTAAAAATGTCTTCACTCCACTAAAGATTTTACAAACCCTACGGGCTAAAATCTTTTTAACGCTCCATTTAACCATTTTCTTAACGTGAGAGTTTTAATGCCATTTTTTATCCTTTTCAATACTCAAATCCACTTTTAATAACGAATTTTAGAGTCGACATACGATTTGCAGACGAGCTTCAATCCATTGAAACAAGCGTAAAAAAGATTAGTGAGCGTATGCGAATCATTTAATCTTTTTAGTGCGTGAGATGAGAATTGAACGTCGAAAATCTCAGTCTTGATTTTTTTGGTTCGTTTTTGCGTCAAGGTAAAAATGAACATATAATTATTAATCAACTTGTAACAATTTTTACCTAAGCTCCACTGGAGCTTCTCCTTTTAATTTCAAATTCTTAATCTCAAATGTTTTTTCATCAAGGTTCCCCGTAGGGCATATAAATTCATTTGAAATAATAATAACTCATGAATAAAAAATGAACAAATAATCATTTTCTTATTATCGTAATTATGTTCAGAACCTCATTTCGTTGTCATTCTGAACTTATCTCAAAACCTCATCCTTAATCTGAATACATAATACTTTTTACATTTTACTTAATACTTAAAAACATCTTACAATTCTAAAATCTCAATACTAATATCTAACATCTACTATTAGAATCTAATAACCATCTGCACATTTCTATTATAGAAACACATATTTAGAGAGCGTATTTCACTTGATTTGTAGAGGAATAAAACCAAGCATATTATATGAAGTTCGATGCGGATGTGATGGAAGAAAACGACCAAAAACAAGAAAGGCATGGAACTCTTCTTAAAGCATTAGAGGTACTGGTATACCGAGCAACAATAAGAGAGCCCACGCCTAGGTCGTGAGCAAATTTACTTATTTTCTCGTTGCTACAAAAATTACCAGTTTTCCAATGCGAGATAAAAGTATTTTTACTTTATTTTTTAACTATCTGATAACAAATATAATAATATATTTTTAATTGCGCACTATCGACCGCAATATTTTTACATACTACTCTTATTATTGTTACAATGGATAACGTAAACAGACGTATATGTAAATACATATATTATAATTGGATAATAAATTCTGATTCACAAAGAAAGTTTGCTGATGAGCATAATATAGAAGAAAGTATTGTTAGAAAGATTAAAAAAGCATCTCAAGATAAAGATTATATTGAGTATAATATTCCTATCACTACACTTGAAAAAATATGTACATCTAGGGAAATCAAGTTATACGAGTTTTTCAAAATGGTTAATATATAATAAAGGCTCCAACTTGGAGCCTTTATTTATTTAACTTCTGCCAATTGTCTTGCAGTTTTTAATTTTATTTTAGTAGATAAAACTCTTTTTACATTCCATTATTAACGTATGAGAAATAATAATGCTATAAAGTAGGAGTAAATCTTACTATCTATTGAACAATAATTCAAATTATTTCACATTCCAAAAACACTTTACACAACAAGGTATACTTCTTATTTTGTCGTCTATTTTTTTGAAGGACAAAATAGCCTATTTATTCGGGGTTTGTTCGAGTGTCCTTCGACAATGGTTCGAGAAAAAGGTTGTTTTGTCGAACAACAATCGAACAACGGTCGAAGGATTGTCGAAGGTGATAGATTAAAACACAGCTTTATTTAGGTGTATTATTTTTTGCGTTAAATGATATAATTTGAGAGAATTTTATAAAATAACAAAAGGCAAACCTTGGTTTGCCTTTTGCTTTATCGTGAATTATTTTATTTTGCCCAGACAGGTAATTCTTTCCATCCCTCTGATGGAGCTTCTTTTATACTGTCTGGTACTGGTTTATTAATATATAATTTATTAATTGAATATAGTGTATATGACCATTTTTTATCACTCATTTTCACTAAAACCCTTTTTCCTATTTGCGACTTATAATATCTTGTGCTATCATTTGGAAAACTATAACTACTAATTTTCATATCATTATTATAATAATACTTAAAATTAATACTATTAGTAGCACTACGTCCGAAAATAGAAACTCCATCAATAGTCGCTATAGTATATATATAATTTTTTTTAAAATCATTTCTTAAATAAGTACCCATTAAACTTACTGTTATAAATATAATAACAATAATTATTAAAAATAATTTAGTTTTATTTATTTCGATATTCATTATATGATTTATTAACTTGTTGTTCTGTGATAGCGTGAGGTAAACTAATCATTGCTTCAGTTACAGCTTGTGTTGCAGTTGGCATTTGAGATACAGACGAGTTAAATCTTGAGCCCATACCTGCTGAAATTAAACTCGTTGCACTATTTACAATAATTGTATTAGCATCAGAATTAATATTTAAACCACCTTTTAATGGTTTATAATCTATTGCGCCCCCAACAGCTCCCGATACCCCTGGAATAAGAAAAGTATCTGCGGCTACATCTGCGACATCAAAGGCTTTAAAGTCTTCTAAATTTTCAAAGGTAGATATTTGAGCAGTTGTACTGACAATAGCTTTTGCAGCAACAACTTTAATAGACCCGTAGACAACAACTTCTCCTAATACTACAGGTGCTGCCATTACTCCAAAGAAAGCGACTACAGCTTTTTCTCCATTTCTTTTAGCTTTCTGCATTTTACCATATTTTTCTCTACCTTCTTCTGTAGATAGTATACGTTTATAAGCACCATCGACATGATTACCAAAAAAGGCTGACTTAAGGTCAGGCATAGGTATTGTAATATTAAGTCCTGAAAATCCTGAATTATTAGATTTTGATGCATAAACTACCGCTGTTTGAAGTTCAATAGGGTCATCTTCGTCTCCTGGTCCTGCAATTTGTTTACCATCAGGATCAATAAAGTAAACAGGATTATTTACTGCATAAGAATATGGAGAATCCATTAAATATTTTTCAGCGAGCGGATCAATGACTCCCCATCTACCTAAAGCAGGATCATAATTTCTAGCTTCAAAATCATACAAATTCAGCCCAAGTTCATCTTGT
>NZ_JAOCDF010000058.1:0-4581 GCF_029840775.1 Empedobacter sp. GD03865 | reverse complement strand
AATTCGGTAATTTTCTTGTCTTCAAAATCATTTATTGCACCAGTTCCACACATTTTATCGTAAGGAAATTCATTAAAATAGTAATAGGTTAAAGTGTCATTATAAAATATAAATTGATGTTCTGCAAAAGAAGGTGATACTATGCGGATTAAAGAGTCTGTATTATTTCTGTTCTTTAATTTTTTATTGTACTTATTATATGAAAACGATGAATCTGGATTTATACCCATCGCTAATATTATTTGATTGATAGAATCTTGGTGTAATTTTTCATGTTTTTCTCTTGTTAATTCGCGTTTACAAGATATCAACCCAATTAATAAAAAAAAGTAAAAAATTATTTTCATAGCTATTTAATTTTTTAAAGTTAATAAATTAAATAGCTATTGTTGTAAAAAAATGTTCTGAGAATCATTTCAGAACATTTTTTATATGGATTATCGTAAGATTTTAATCATTTTCTGGTGCGTCATGCGATGGAATGTCATCTAAATCTAACATTTCTTTTGCAAGAGCAATCATACGTGGCGTTCCGGTATGTTTATTTTTTTCGTCCGAAAGTTTTACAACGCCTGTCCATTTAATATCAATAGAAGAAATTTCGGTTAATTTCATCACGATATTCATAGGTTTTAAATCGGTGTCGTTTGTTAAATTCGTTCCAATTCCAAATGATAATCCAATTCTTCCTTTGAAAGCTTTTGTAATCATTTCCACTTTTTCTGAATTTAATCCATCCGAGAAAATAATCGTTTTGAATAAAGGATTGATTCCCATTTTTTCGTAATGAGCAATTGTTTTTTCTCCAAACTCAATCGGATCTCCAGAATCATGACGAACGCCATCAAACAATTTAGATAATTTTTTATCAAATTGTCCAAAGAAAACATCTGACGTATACGTGTCTGTCAAAGCAATTCCTAAATCACCATAATAAACTTTTACCCAACGATCTAAGCTGATTGAATTCGCAATTTTGAATCCGTAACGAGCGCCATGAAACATAAACCATTCGTGAGCATGAGTTCCAATTGGTTTTACGTTGTATTTATGTGCAAAATGAACATTAGAAGTTCCAACAAAACTTTTTCCTTTATGATTTGTTAATTCTTTCATCACGACATCATGAACTTCGTAACTGTGACGACGACGCGTACCAAATTCCGCAATTGTAACGCCAAGACGATTGTATAAATCAACTTTATCGCTTGTACGTTTTGTGATTTCTTCGTTCGAAATGCGTTGAGCATTTGTCAATTTATAGAAAATTTCGCTAATCAAACATAAGATTGGAACTTCCCATAAAATAGTGCGATACCAATATCCTTCTACATGCACTTCTACATCAGTACCGTTTTGGGTGATTTTTACTTCATTTGGATCATAACGATAACCTTGCAAAAAGTCTAAATAAGCAGGACTCAAATAAGGGCAATTTGTTGTGAAAAAGTCTTTTTCGTCTTTGGTTAAAGCAAGTGAAGCCATTGCATTGATTTCTTTTTGTAATTCATCCGCAAAACCTTCAGGAAATTGATGTTCGCCTCGGTTGATGAATTTATAGCGAGCCATTACATCTGGATACAATTTTGTAACGCCAAATTGCATGGTGAATTTATAGAAATCGTTATCGATAATAGATTTTATAATACTCATTTTTTAGGTTTAATTCTAATATATTTTGAAATTTAAAGATAAAAAAAAACCATCAATACAGATGGTTTTTGTAAGATTATCTTGATTTGAAGATAATTATTTTGTTGTTCTTTTCTCGATTTTAGGTAATTCGAAATTGAAAATTATAGTTGCGTCTCTGTATGTTGAATATTCAGTTAACCCTGATCCAGAAACGTAGTATTTATTTCGTGCATAAGCTAAACGAGAAGGTAAAATAATTACACCTTGAAAGTTATACAAATCAGTTGTAGCACGTTCAGTTGTTTTGAAATGTTTCAATCCTTCAGCGAAATTTTTCAATTCGATGTGTTCTCTTTTTACTCCATTTTTAGCTTCTGTTTCAGTTGGGATAAAATAATAAAAACTAGGATCTTTCACAGCCGATCCATCTCCAGTATTTATACTTGAATAATAAAACTGACCTAAATATCCATATTTTCTTTTATAATCTGTACTGTTTGTAGCTACAAAATATGTAGTAACTGAGCTTAGGTAAATTGAAGTACTATCATTAGATACAATTGTTTCTCCAGTTCCTTTATGATTTGGATTTTCGGCATACCAAATTCCTAAGTTATCTTGTTTTGCTAAACTTTTTAATGTTGGATAGGCATCATCATCGTTTCCTTTGATAGTATCGAACTTTGTAAGTTTTCCATTTTTAGGATTGAAGTAAAAATCTTCCATATATTGTTGAATCGCTTCATCATCTAAAGCATTACGTTCCTCAATTGGAATTTTAGTTTCTTTATTCACACCGTTATCATCATCATTATTACATCCTACTAAAATAGCAGAACATGCAATTAAAGTAACGAAGAATTTCTTTATCATGTTATTTCGATTTATATTGCGAATTTAGAAAAAATATTAGTTTAACCTAACAAATATTCAGTTTTAAATGAGATTAGATAAATTTCTTTGGAGTGTTAGATATTATAAAACCAGATCTTTAGCGGCTGATGCGGTAAAAAAGAATCGTGTAAAAGTGAATGGAGATGTTGCAAAAGCGTCGCGAGATATAATTCCTGGTGATGCGATTGAGGTGAGAAAAGATCAAATTAATTTATCTTTTAAAGTGTTGCAAGTGCCAAATAATAGAATTGGAGCTAAATTGTTAACCTTGCATATTGTGGATACAACGCCAAAAGAAGAATATGAAGTTTTAGAGCTTCGCAAGCTTTCGCAAGATTATTATCGTGAAAGAGGTGAAGGTCGACCAACGAAAAAAGATCGCCGAGATTTGGATGATTATTTAGAAGAAGGTGGAGAAGATACAGAAGGTATCATTATAAAAGGAGAAGATTTGGATTAATTCCAAATCTTCTCCTTTTTAAGATGTTTCATAATTTCGTCCAAAATCTCTAATGTACTTTGGTTCGAAATACTGATTGTATATTTTGCCTTTTCATAATATTGATTGCGTTCAAATAAATGTTTCGCAATAAACTCCATCATTTCTTCATTAGAAAGATGAGCAATTAAAGGTCGAGTTTCTTTTTTATTTTCTAATCGTTTCACCAATTGTGGTAATTGTACACGCATAAAAAATGAAATTGAATTGTTGGCAATTTCATTCATATTATCGAAATAAACAGGTGTTCCACCGCCTAAAGAAAGCACAATGTTTGTTGAAGTCAGAACTTCTTTTAAGGCTTCTCGTTCTTTTTTACGAAAACCTAATTCGCCTTCTTTTTCAAAAATCTCACTAATTTTTGTTTGATATTTTTGTTCGATAAAATCATCAAGATCAATAAATTCGAAACCCAATGCTTTGGCTAAATCTTTTCCGGTAGTCGATTTTCCGCTACCCATATATCCTACTAAAGAAATAATCATGATTAGTCTACTGGTAAGTCTTCTGAATAAAAAATAGTTAATCTCGCATATCCATCAAACGTATCAATTTGATATGAATACGTATTCTCCAAACGTCTTGCATCATAACGTTCCACATTATAAGTTACTTGATAATCTTCGTTAGTAACGATTGAATTTGAATGATGATATTTAGATTTTGGCGCATCTTTTTTGATTTCTGCTCTATATTGATTCAAGAATTTAATAGGAAAAGAATATGTTAATTTATAAACAATCTCTTGTGAAACCTGTATTGCTGTTATTTTATTCAAAAACATTGTTCCTTGATTATTGTTTTTAATCTTCAAAGAATCTAAACGATCTGAATTTTGAATGTATAAATTTTTTCCAAGTTTAGAAACCTTGAAACAACGATCATTCAATTTTTGATGAATAATCTGTGGTTGATCTTTTATTAATTCCTTTAATTCTTTCAATGCAAAATTAGACAAATGTGCATCTTTTGTTTCCTGATTACAATTGTTTGCATATTCAGAATCGGGTACGTCTGCCTCTGGATTATCAGATTTTTTACACGACACCACCGAAAACAAAGCAATAATAATATATAGTATATTCTTCTTCATTCTAAAAATTTCAATCTTTAAATAGCGTTCCGAAAATAATTTCGGTTCTCATAGATTTAGATTTGCTGGTTGACAAATATAGTATATAAATCATTTATCAAATATATAAAATGATGTTTCTATGGCTTATTTTTTCAGTTTTCGTACTCGAAATTCTATCTTTCAAAAAAAAACTAAAAATTTATCTAAATTTAAGTTCTTAAAACCGAAATGATTAATTAATAAATTGTAAAAAACTTCACAAAACGTTTGTTAAATTAGTATTAAACGCCCTATATTTGCACTCGATTTAAGAAACCGACCTGGTAGCTCAGTTGGTAGAGCACAACACTTTTAATGTTGGGGTCCTGGGTTCGAGCCCCAGCCAGGTCACTTAGTCAAAACGTTCTTTTTTATATAAAAAAATAAAAACGTCTTTCGTTTTGTAAACTCAGATATAATCGTATATTTGCAGTCCGAA
>NZ_JAOCDF010000057.1:0-4700 GCF_029840775.1 Empedobacter sp. GD03865 | reverse complement strand
TCGCATTGGCAAAATGGCGGGTTAAGTGCAAACTTCAACTTTTGTGCTTTTTTATCCGCCGAATGTGTTCCACATTCGCTTTTTATTTGTAAGTTAGCTCTGTGGAAACACATCGGCTACGTTACTGCTAAATTGAACTTTCGGTCCAATTTATCCGCCACTTCGCCAATGCGTTTCCCGTTATCGCTCAGTGTAAAAAGCCAACCGCACAAATGGCACATTTGGTTTTTGCCGACACACGAGCCAACGCTCAAAAAACCAAAAGAGCCATTTTTTTCCAACGCTCGACAACCAAGTGAAAATAATTTATTACTTTTGACCAAATTTAGACAAGTACAAAACAAGACAATGACACTTGGACAAAAAATAAGAGAATTAAGGGAGCAAGCTGGTCTTAAGCAGAGAGAATTAGCTTATCAACTCGGTATTGGAGAAGGTTTTCTAAGTAAAGTTGAGAATGACCAGAAACCCTTAAAAAGAGAAGATTTAACTAAGTTGAATGAACTCTTTAAAACACCAATTGAAGAATTGGAATCTTTGTGGCTAGCTAACAAAGTATATTCTATTGTTAGAGACGAAGAAACCGCATTATCAGCATTAAAAGTTGCTGAAGAGCAAATCACTTACAACACTTTAAGGAATGGAAAATAAAATAATTGATACAATGCCGACAGAAATTTCAGTTGTTGAAGAGCCTCAAATCAACATTTATGGAGAAATTGAACCAGACGTCTTAGAAAAAAGTGTTTGGGATAAATCAGTAAAAGTTGAGGAGAATGGCTACTATTGGAAAAAAGACCCCGTTTTTACCAAAGGTGGAGAAATTCCAAATGACAAACCAATAATTGTAGAATTGTTTTGCGGGTGCGGAGGAACTTCAATGGGATTTGAAATGGCTGGTTTTGAAGTTGTTTTAGGTTGTGATA
This sequence comes from Empedobacter sp. GD03865, assembly GCF_029840775.1. Taxonomy (NCBI): domain Bacteria; kingdom Pseudomonadati; phylum Bacteroidota; class Flavobacteriia; order Flavobacteriales; family Weeksellaceae; genus Empedobacter; species Empedobacter sp. GD03865. The sequence continues at coordinate 3,774 of NZ_JAOCDF010000057.1, read as the reverse complement.
TACACGCCCCATCTATTCAAACATTTAAAGCAAATCATCCAAATTGCTCTACAATTTTAGGTGATGTAAAAAAAGTTGACCCAAATACCATTAAAGAACTTCTAAATGGAAGGCAATTAGATGTAATAATCGCTGGTGTACCTTGTCAAGGTTTTTCCCTGAATAACAGAAAGAGACATCAAGAAGATGATAGAAATTTGATGTATAAGGAATTTGTTAAGTTTATAGAAGTCCTTCAGCCTAAAGTGGTAGTCTTAGAGAATGTTTCAGGTATGAAAAGTACAGGCAATTTTGTAGAAGAAATTGAAAAAGACTTATCAAGAGCAGGTAAAATGAAAGTCAAAAGTAAACTTCTATATGCTCCTGATTATGGCGTTCCTCAAAAAAGAAGCAGATTAATTTTTGTTGGAATAAGAGGCGAAGAATTTGATTTTAATAACATTGAGAAAACCCACGGGCCAGAAACAGGCAATCCTTATGTAACCATCAAAGATGCCATAGGTGATTTACCTGCTTTAAATCCAAAAGAGACAAAGAAAAGATACAAATCAGAGCCTTTTTCAGAATACCAAAAATTAATGAGGATGAATACAAATGGAACAGTTCAATGTCATACTGCACCTAATCATCCTAAAGACACAATTGAGAAAATTAAAAACACAAAACCTGGAGAACCAATGTATCCAAAGTTCAAACAGAGAATACGGTTAGCTTGGGATATTTTAAGTCCAACACAAGTTTCTGGTGGAATAAGACCACAATTCCAATTCGGTCACCCAGAAGATGCTAGAGGTTTAACGATTAGAGAAAGATGTAGAATTCAAAGTTTTCCAGATGATTTTATTGTAAAAGGAGGAATTGTTCAAGGTAGAGTTCAAACAGGAAACGCTGTGCCTCCTTTATTAGCGAAAGCTGTAGCACTTGCAATTAAAAAGTACTTATAATGAACTATAGAATATGGTATAGTACTGAGCCTTTTGCCGATTTTGTTATTGACAATACAGAACTCAGGAATAAAACATACGTCAAGAAAAAAATGTATGAAAGTGATGCAAACAATGCAAAGAACTTTCATACAATGCCTGACCACATAAAGAAAATACTTTATTTGGATGCACCTGATTTAATCGTAGAAATTGACCACGAACCGATTTTTTCTATCGAAGTGTCAACAGAAGCTGGCACAGGACACAATGTGTTTCAACGTTTTGCTAGGTTGGCAGCCTCGGTTGAAAATAATGTGCCATCCTTTTATATATATCCAGAAGCAGTTATTATTCATAGGCAGAATAGTTCGAAATGGGATAAAATTAATCCATTAATTTTTAAAGCATTAGAACACGTAATGTCTATTTATAATATTCCCTCTCTATTTTATTATTTCCCTTCTGACTTTAGAGAGTATGAATATAACCCTATGGATAGTCCTAATTTAAGAGAAAAAGGATTAAAATATGATGGCAACAGAAATTATTCCGGAAGTCCACTTGGTACGGATCAAGAAATGATAAAAATGTTCGCTGCAATAAATGAAATCATTTCAATCAATGAAAGGCACGGGGTTATTAAAGGGCGTGAAAAATTATTGGCGAACAGAGATATAATTGAGAGAAAAGATTTAATGCAAAGTGAATATTCTGGTAAAGACGGTAATTTGTCTATGTCTCCACTTTCTGCAACTCAATTAATTCCAACTTCTTATATATTAAATTATTTATCACAGTACGAAAATGCTGATTATGAAATTGGTGAACTACTAAGAAGTAGAGAAAATACATTGGTTTATCAAGTAGATTCGAGAACATTTAGGTCAGACCCTTATGCTGGTTGTATAGCAGCAATTGATTACCTTAAATGTAGAGAAGGAAAGACATTCGAAGAAAGAAGATATAATTTAATTACCATTTGGGGAAAACTAACTATTGATGAAGAAAATGAAACCATCATTGTATCTACTGAAAATGGAAGCACAATCAAATCGCTTTCTGATTCGGTGAAATCTAGTGAGTCAAAAAATATTTTGACGAAAGATTATGAGGATTTAAGAAGTCACGAAATTCCTAGATACTTTATGCAAATGCGATATGGCTCTACATTTTCAAAAACTAAGGTAGTCAGGATTTTTGCATACTTTGCTGATGCAATTATTTTTCCTGACGGTGCATTATGGAGAGACGCCTAACTATGAGAGAAGAAAGAGTTACAATTAACATATTGAATTGGCTGGAACGTAATGGCTGGAAAATTGTTTGTTATGACTTTCCACAAAGCGGAACAGGGGTTTTACTCCACCCAAATTCAGACGAAAATAGAACTACAAAAAACAAAGGTGGTATAATTCCTGATATTTTAGCAACTAGAAATTCTGTTGCTTTATTTTTTGAAAACAAAGACAGATTTGTGCTATCTGATTTTGAAAAATTGAAGGAAATAAAAACATTAGGAAACTTCTCAAATTCTTTATATGCAATATTATCAGATTTTAATGTAACATCAATTTACTACGGTGTTGGAATACCAGCAATCGAGAAACATATCAAAAAATCTTTGGAAAATATTGACGGTATAGACTTTTTAATTAGCACTCTTGAAAATGGAGAAATTGAGATAAACTTTGACAAAAATGAAGTCCTACGCTAACAGCCACACACATTGCCAAGCCACAAAAGCCAAAGCTCAAACCCAAGCTTGGCAAAGAGTGTGTCTGTCCCAACGCTCGACAAAACCGACAGAAAATCGAACGGACGAAAAAGAACACCGAAGCGATAACAGGCGTTTGGCTCAATGGCGGGTGACTTGGTTAATTGAACATTCTACCTCGCATCAACTTTTGTGGTGTATTGACAGTTTTGTGCTCCGAAATCCGCCACTGCGCCAAGCGCCAAAACGTTAGCAGTAATCTTTACCAAACTATGTACACAAAATGAAAATCATTAATTTTTTTCCAATCTTATTAATCCCTATTTCTTGTATTTCTCAAAATGTTTCAGAAAAATACATCATTGATGATGATGGAATTAGTGTTGAAAAAAATGACAGTAAGAAAAAATATGATGAAATATATAACTCTAACAATGAAATATACAAAATTGGTCGAATTTTCACATTTTCTTACTATTACGAAAACCTCAATGGTAAAAAATTTTTGATTGCAAAAGGAGATGAAATTAAAAAAGAGAATTATAGTATATTCGATTGGAAATTTATAGAAATAGAAAATCAAAATGACGAAACTGTAAATAAAATAAATCTGAAGCCGATTGCTGGAAATCCTTTTCAATCACAAATTGACGATTATAATCAAACTGGAATTTCCTACGAATTTATTATGAACAATGAACGACCATTAACAATGGAAGTTACAGGAGCATTTGAAAACGAAATGAATGTTTGGATTCATCCTCCGAGAAGCAGTTTTTTCCAAATTTTAGAAATAAATCCGTTTCCATATATAAAAGCACCATACAAAATTGGAACAAAATGGAACTGGAAACTCGGAATTGGAGATCATTGGTCCGATAAAAGATGGTTGGAATGGAAAGGAGGAATTGAAAATAATTATGAGTATGAAATCGTAGATAAGAAAAATATTTCTACAAAATTGGGAAATTTAGAATGTTATATTGTAAATGCAAAGGCAAAAAGCAGAATTGGAGAAACCGAATTAATTTCTTATTTCAATCTTAAGTATGGATTTGTAAAATTAGAATATAAAAATATTGACGGAACAAAAACAATTCTCGAACTTGAAAAAGTAGAATAAAAAGACTACAG
>NZ_JAOCDF010000056.1:0-5074 GCF_029840775.1 Empedobacter sp. GD03865 | reverse complement strand
CTTGTGGTAATAGAGAATAATCTACTTTGGCTAAAGGTGGAAACATCATTATTATCAACCCTAAAGCTAAAGGAATATTGGTTGTGCCAATGCTCATACGCTCTATTAAAACAGACATATTGGGAAAGATATAGCCAATTGTAACACCTAAAACCATTGCGATAAAAATCCATAAGGTTAGGTATCTATCAAGGAATTTTAGTTTTGGTTGCATCGTTTATTTAGTGATTTGTGAAAATATGTACATCATTTCAGTTGCGATTTGAAAACTGCGTTGTTGGTAAACTTCGGTTTGTTCGGTTGTATCATCCGAAATTTTAGGATCTTCGTAAGTAATGGGAATTCGCTTTTCAGCACCGGATATAAAAGGACAACCTTCATCTGCTTGGGAGCAAGTTAGAATCGCTGCGAAATTTGAAATGGGATTGAATGCATCATTATATTTCTTAGAAAAACCGATAATTGGTGAACTATTCTCATCATATTTTATCGCATAAATAGGATTATTACTATCTGTAATTTTAAAGATTTGAAAACCTTGATTGCTTAGCGTTTCAATTACTTTTGGAAACAAAGCTGTTTCTGCTGTACCACCAGAATAACAATTGATATTGGGGATATTATAATAAGCAGCAGCGAATTGTGCCCATACTTGTGCTAGATGACTTCTGCGTGAATTGTGTGTACAAATAAAATTAAGGTTTACCGGTTTTTTACTATTTACCTTTCCTTGAATGTAATCTATTAAAGGTTGTAAAATGTTTTTGCGATCATTACTGATATTTTCAAAATGAAATTGCTCTACAGTTTTTAATATTGTTGAGTACATATTTTTAATTAATTTTTAAGTGTTTAGATAAAAAATCTTGAATTTCTAAAATTGTTTGTTTTGCGGTTCTGTTTACCCCAATTAAAGATGCAGATGCATAACCTGTCCAATTACCATAGCCTACAAACCATAAACCTTCAATATCTAAAGACTTAGTTTCATTGGTTTTTGCAATACCTTTTTCATCTAGTTGTATTAGTGATTTTAGGAATGTAGTATCGTAACCGAAGCCTGTACACCAAATAATTGCATCAAAATCTTCTTGTTCGCCGTTATCCCAAATTACTCCTTTGTCGTAAAACTCACGGAATGTACCACTAGAAATTAACACTCCTCTTTCACGAGCTTCTTTTACAGGTGGAACCATAACAATACTGGCTAAATTGTAATTTGATGCATCAAATGTTTTTCCTTCTAATTCTGCTTTATATCTTGCGTTGGCAATTTTAAACAGATAATAGCCGTCCACTTCATCGGGTAGAAATTCAGGTGTTTTTTTTGTTGACCATTTTACTGTCGTATTTTTTGATACTTCAGCAACAATTTGAGCACCAGAATTACCTTCTCCAACAACCAATGTTTTTAAACCATTAAAATCTTCGGGGTTTTTATATTTACTTGAATGTATTTGAACACCTTTGTAATTTTCTATTCCCTTTAAATTCGGAATGAAAGGATTTCCCCACGTTCCTGTAGCAGAAATAACTGTTTTGGTTTTAAAAAAACTTTCTTGCGTGTGAACTTGAAAAAAATCTCCATTTTTTTTAATTTCAACAACTTCACTATTTCTTTTCACATTAAGTTGATAATATTGCTCGTATTGTCCTAAATAATGTATAACCTCTTGTTTTGTAGGGAATTTATTTTCAGAATTTGGCATTATCAATCCAGGTAACGAGCTATAATCTGCTGGAGAAAATAGGGTTAAACTATCCCAAGTATGGAGCCAAGCCCCGCCTGAAGTATTTTGCTTATCCAAAATAATATACTTCAGTTTTGCACGTCTTAGATAATATCCACAAGCTAATGCACTTTGCCCGCCTCCAATAACTATAACATCAAATATTTCATCCATTGAATTGTTTTTATCTGATTTATGCATTCACAAATTAATACTTTTACGTTTCTATAAATTCTTATCTATATTAATACCGTTTACTGTTTGATAATCCTTGTTTATCGACTTCTACAACTCCTAAAAAATTATCATTGGTAATTGTTATAATATTTATGGTTACAATATTTAGCAACACCCCGAATTTGGTGTACAAGAAGATGATTGGATTTCTGACAATTTCACTTTTGGTTTTTCTACAGGAATACCGCAAGCATCTTCCGCTAAACAAGCTGTTTTTTTATTCTTTAAAATGAAATGTTTTCCATTAAATTCAAGATCGTATTTACCAATTGTAGTCGACTGATATTCTACTTCAATTTCGGCATCTTCCATACCTAATTTATTTTCGGATAAGCGAATAATGTTTAGTAATTTTCCTGGTTTTAAACGATGTTCGTAATCGTCTGCATTCCATAATTGGAAGTTCACCACTTTTTCATTTCTAATCACTCCACCACAATCAATAAATTTCTTTGTGATTTCTCCCACTTCTGTAACGTGGAAATGCTCTGGCACGAAAGTAGCATCCTCTAATTGAAATTCAACATTTTGTAATGTTGGTAAGATTTCTTTGATTTCTGAAAGTTTCATCTTCTTAATATTATTATTTATTAATCGTAATATTACGATGTTTTATTTTAAAAAAATGCCTTAACAGCATTTCTCTATTTTTACATTTTGATTGAAAAAGTTAGAAAACTCATTTTGAATTGAAGCCCAAACCTTTTCATCTATACAATAACACACTGATTTCCCTTCGATGGAACCTTGAATAATTCCTATACTTTTCAATTCTTTTAAATGTTGAGAAATCGTGGCTTGTGCTAAACCTAATTCATCCACCAAATCCGTACAGATACACGCATTTTGCTTGATAATATGCTGAATAATAGCCACACGAGCAGGATGTCCTAATACTTTGAATAAAGTAGCTAGTTTATTTTGTTCGTCTGTAAATATTTCTGATTTAGTTGTTCCCATCATTAATTTATTATCATTGCAATATTACGATATAATTATTGAATACTAAAAAATTTAATGTTATTTATTTAATGTATTGCTCAACGGCTTTATCCAATTCTTTGTTTACGATTTTGGCATAAAAAAAATTCTGTTAAGTTTTACAACCCAACAGAATTCTATCTTATTTATATCTTAAAAATTGATTATTTAATCGTAATGAAAACGGCACTTTGCTATTAATATCTGACCATCTTCGTACTTGTAAATTAAACGATGTTCTTCATCTATTCTACGTGACCAAAACCCTGAATATTTATGTTTTAATGGCTCTGGTTTCCCTATACCAGTAAAAGGAGTACGTGAAATATCTTTCAATAAATCATTGATACGTTTTACTTTTTTCTTATCGGTTTTTTGCCAAAATAAATAATCTTCCCAAGATTCATCTACGAAAATATATTTCATCTATTCCTCGATTAATTCTCTTTCAAAAGATTGGTTACTTTTTAATTTTTCAATGGCAGCATCTAATCTTGATTCATTGATACGAGAAGATAATTCGTGATTTGTAGCCATTAAAGAATTGTACTCTTCTAATGACATTACCACAATACCTGAATCTTTCCCTCTGTTGATGATTAAGGTTTCAAAATTCTTCGAAACTCTATCTAAGTAAGATTTAATATCTTTTCTGAAATCTGAAACACTTGCTATTATCATAATCTTGTATTTTATTATGTACAAATATATGTACAATATTTTGATTTTCAAAATCTATCTTCTTACATCATTTTAAAATAAACATTTACTATTCAATGAATTGCTCTACTGCTTTGTCTAATTCTTCGTTTACGATTTTAGCATAAATTTGAGTTGTTCCAATATCAGAGTGATCTAAAAGTTTTGATACATACTCAATACGCATACCGTTAGCTAAGGCTTGGGTTGCAAATGTATGTCGGCTTAAATGAAAAGATAATGAGAATGGAAATTCTAATTCTTTGCCCATTCTACGCAATTTCTGACCACATAAAACATTTTTGCTACCGATTACTTTTAGTTGGTATTCGTTGGATTGTTCGAAGAAATTAGCTTCTGAAATGATTGGAAAAATAAAATCATCTGGTTCGGAAGTTTCTTTTTTGTATTTGTTTAAAATCTCTAAAGCAGATTGACCTACCTTGAATTGATGTGAACGTTTAGTTTTACGGATGTTTAATCTGATACGTTGTTCGTTTTCATCATAGTTTTTCCATTGTAAGGTAACGACATCACTAAAACGCAATCCTCCGGCATAACAAGAAAAAATAAACATATCTCTGAAATAGGTATCTGTTTGACCAAATGAACTCTTGTGATTTTTTAGCTGCTCGATTTGTTCTTTGTTTAAAAACAATCTTGTACTCTTGGCTTTTTTGATTCGTACACTTGCAAATGGGTAAGTATTTAAACTGATGATTTCTTCACGAATGGCATCTTTAAACATTATGGCTAAAATTGAACATTTGTATTAAAACTAACATTAGTAATTTATGAACAAATTGAAATAACTGTAAGAAAGCTTCTTTACCAAAAAGGACGCAAGTTTAACCAATTGTGGAATGCCAAGGTAGTTTTTCGTTTAAATCATGACCTAAAAATAAACGAATATCCAAACAGTTATTGCAATAGCGAATCATTGCTCTGTTGTTATTAATATTATTTAGATAACTGTCCATTCAAATCTTGAAAGAGACAATTAGATTATGAAATAAAACAAATTTCTACAATTAAAAACATGATAGCTTTGAAATTTCATATAGAAAACTTGCTGAAAAGGCGAGAGTCAATTTAGCGTAATGAGCGTAAAAATGGCTTACTGTTCGCGCAATCTTCCTCTCGTAAACCCAAAATAGTAACTCAAAAAGCGTGCTTTTCTCGTCAAAAACCTCGTATCTCACTTCTCATATCTAAAAAAAACAAAAAATATTTTCCATTGTACCAGCGACTTAAGGAAAGAATGTAAAATAAATGTAAAGTATGTTTGGAAAAACGAATAATCCAGCCGTATATTTGCAACCGCAATACGAAAGACGAGTAGTATTGTAGTTGACATAAGGACTTAGTAGCGACAAAAATTATTTAAAAATAAATTTGCGAGAATCTAAATAAGTATTATCTTTGCC
>NZ_JAOCDF010000055.1:0-5231 GCF_029840775.1 Empedobacter sp. GD03865 | reverse complement strand
TTTGCAAAAGCTTTCAATGCTTTCGCTTCTTCCGATGTAGAAGGCTCTACGATATAGATTTCTTGCGTTGTCATTATTTCACTTTTTTAACTATTAAACCGCTAATTGCTTTTGCAAATTATTCTTTAGAATAAAAGCCTCTAATAAATCTTTGATTGTATTTTTTTGATTATCATTTAATTGTTGCGTTTCAGCAAACAAATTCAATAACTGATTATCCTGTAAAATAGCATCAGCTTTATTGTTTCCATAAACCAATTCATCCAAAGAAATCGATAAAATTTTCGCCATTTTTTCCGCTACTTCCAAAGATGGAATCGAAATATTTCTTTCGTATTTAGAAAGATTAGTCACGTGAATTCCAATCTTAGAAGCAAACACTTCTTGCGAAAAACCTTTTCCGCTTCTTAATTCTTTCAAGTTTTTTCCAAAATTTTCCATAGCAAATAAACTTTAAAACATACTGCGTATGTATTATATACTCTACAAAATTACAATTTAGTTAGTGAAATAACTAATTCATTTGAAAAATAAAAAGCGAAAACAATTTGTTTTAAAAATCAAAAACGCTAAGTTTGTAAGCGAAAACGATTAGTGAAAATTTTTTAAATAATTTTTCAAATGGAAATAAGCGAGATAAAACAAAAGTTAACGCTACAAGAAGTACTGCTTCATTACGGATTAGAACCTAAAAACAATATGCTGAAATGTCCGTTTCATTCGGATAAAACAGCGAGTTTACAGGTTAATTTGGAAAAGAATTTTTACAATTGTCATGCATGTTCCAAAACAGGCGACGTGATTCAGTTTGTACAAGATTATGAGAAATTAAGCAAACATGAAGCGTTAAACAAGTGTAAAACACTTGCTTCAAGTACGAATATAGAAGTACAAAATACGAATAAAACAATTCGAATTCCTCAAACCGCTAACCATTCAGCGTTCCTAACCAAAATGTTTTTAAGTTTCCGCAAAGGATTATTATGCAGTGACCCTGCCAAAGATTATTGCCATTCCAGAGCGTTAAATTTTGATGAATTAGAAGTCGGTTTTAACTCGGGACAATTCCATCATGGAGCAAGAAAAGACGAGAAATTAATTCAAGAATGCGTAGAAGTTGGACTTTTAATTCCTTACGGAACCAACAGCAGAACAGGCGGACAATCCTATAAACCATTTGGAAATAAATGCCTTGTTTTTCCATTAAAAAACCAAGAAAATAAAATTGTATCCTTTTATTTTCGTTCAACTCTTGATCATAAAGATTCTCGTCATTTTTACTTAAAAAACCGTTCTGGACTTTATCCAAATTATCCCAATCGAGAAGCTAAAAAGCTGATTTTAACTGAAAGTATTATTGATGCAGCTTCATTGCTTCAATTACGAAGTACGAATTTAGAATTAAGAAAATATGAAATACTTGCCTGTTTTGGAACGAACGGATTAACAAACGAACTATTAGAAATAATAAAACAACTTATTGAATTAGAAGAAATTATATTCTGTTTTGATATGGATGAAGCAGGTCAAAAAGCTACCTTAAAATATGCGAAATTACTTCAATCCATTCATCCAAAAGTGGTGTTTTATAGTGTTCAATTCATTGATAAAGATGTCAATGAAACTTTAGTTGCTTATGATGAAACAACTGTTTTAGACTGTTTAGAGAAAAGAAAACCAATTGATTTTTCTTCTTCTCTTACTTCTTTTTCAATTGAAAAAGAAACTGTACCAACACCTTTGGAACAACCTAAAATGACAACCGATTTATTTTTTCAATTGAATGATTTAATCGAAAAAAGTGGCATTGTAGGCGAACAGGACAGCCGATTATTACTGTTTATCATTGCAAGTTCATATAAAACCAAACACCCACTTCACGCCATTGTACAAGGAAGTTCGGGCAGTGGAAAAACACATTTAATCAGTAAAATAGCCGATTTAATGCCACAAGAAGATGTACTTCGTTTTACCCGAATTACCGAAAGTAGTTTATACAATTGGGGCGAATATGAATTAGTCGGAAAGCTTCTGATTATCGAGGATTTAGACGGTTTAAAAGACGAAGCCATGTTTGCCATGCGTGAATTAATCAGTAATCAGAGACTAAGTAGTTCGGTGAGTATCAAGGATAAAAAAGGCAATATTAAAGCCGTTAAAAAGGAGGTTCGTGGCGTATTTAGTTCGCTGTCTGCAACGACAAAAGGCGAGATTTACGAAGATAATATGAGCCGTAGTTTTCTATTAGCAGTAGACGAAAGTAGCGAACAATCCCGCCGAATTATTGCCTATCAAAACAGGCGATATGCTGGCGAAGTCAGCCATCAATCCGAAGAAAAAACCAAACATTTTTTACAAAATATCATCCGAAATTTAATGCCGTATCATGTGATTAATCCGTTTGCTACTCGATTAGAATTACCCGAAGAAGTGCATAAAATCAGACGTTTAAACGAAATGTTTCAAAGTATCGTTCGTCAAATTACCTTGATTAATCAGCAAAATAGAAAGTTGACAGAAGATGGAAAATTAATCACACAGGTGGAAGATTTAAAGCAAGCAACGGAGGTTCTTTTTGAAAGTATTGTGTTAAAAGTCGATGAATTAGACGGGAGTTTGCGTCAGTTTTTTGAGAAATTAAAAGCGTATTTAAGCAAAAAAGCACACAAAGAAAATGCAAATGGTTCTGAAATCGACTTTACACAACGAGAAATCCGCCAAGCCTTTAATATGAGCAAAGCGCAGTGTTCACGCTACATGAACAGCTTAATTGAACTCGAATACCTAACGAGTAAATATGCAGGAAACTTGCGTAAAATTGCTTATCGAGTGGATTATTGGGATGATTACCAGAAGTTAAGACAAACCATTAAAGAAAAGATTCTACGACAAATAGAACAGTTATGATACTCACTGAAACAATAGGGAACAATCTTGGAACAATTAATTTAGACTTAACTATCTAGTTTCTAATATCTAAAATCTAACATCTATACTATTGTTCCATGTTCCAAAAGTAGACAACCTCAAATCTAACGAAGTGATTCGTAAACACCATAAGAAACAATAAAAACAATGTGAACAAACCCGTCATAGTTATGCAAGATATACTCGATGAATTTAGAACAGAATTACAACAATTAGGCTATTGTAAAACAGTGGTTAATCATTATCCAAAGTACGTCAAAGCCCTGTTTGAGCATTCTCACGAACTTATTTACACGATTGAAAGTCATCACATTGAAGCTTTTTATTTTCATTTGAAAACTGTAATCAGTAGCCGAAGAAAAAAGCCGTTGAGTAACAGTTATATTCATACACAACTCTTTGCGATTCGCTTATTCTTTGCCTATTTATTGCGTACAAAACAGCTGATTAAAACGCCTTATACCTTAAAAATCAAACGTTCGACTTATAAAAGTCGAGCCGTTTTAAGTGTAGAACAAATCGCACTACTCTACAGCAATTGCATCAATTTAGAAGAAACAATGATTTTAAACCTGTGTTATGGTTGTGGATTAAGACGAACAGAGGTTGAAAGGCTATGTGTAGAAGACATTCATTTAAGTGAAAAACGCTTATATGTTCGCAGTGGAAAAGGAAAGAAAAGACGTGTTATTCCGCTTACAACAAAGCTTGTAGAAGATTTTAAACTGTACCAGGATAAAACCAAAAACAGACGAAATGATGAATCCATTTTACTACTTAATTCAAACGGAAAACCAATGAGCGGAAACAAAATTTATACGGTTTTTTGTCGTGTTTTAACTCGATGTGGATTAGATAAACAGGGATTTAGCTTACATAATTTACGCCATAGTATTGCATCTCATTTACTTGAAAATGAAATGACCGTGGAAATGGTTCGGGATTTTTTAGGGCATGATTTACTGCGTACCACTCAAATTTACACTAAAATTAAGCCGTATGACTTTAGAAAATTATCTTGAAAATCAGTTGAATAAAAGTACCATTAGCAATTATTTATATGAAATCAATCGGTTCAAAAAATACGCTCCTAATCACGAAAAATGTCACTATCCACAGCTGATGCAGTACATTGGTTTTTTACGGAATTATTATCAACCTAAAACCATTAAACGTGTGGTGTATGCGCTGAAAAAATACTACGATTATCTGATTGAAATAAAGGTAAGAAAGGACAATCCTGCTCACTTTATCAAGCTTCGAGATGCTAAACAAACGGCGGTACAATTACAGGATTTATGGACAGAAAAAGAACTCAAAACCTTACTTGAACCACGAAAGGAACGTTATGCCATCTTAGCCAAACGCAATCAAATTATCCTGAGTTTATTCGTTCATCAAGCCGTTTTAGTCAAGGAAATAACCCAAATTCTACTCGAAGATATCGACCTCGAAAAAGCGGTAATTTACATCCGTGAAACAGGAATGACCAACAGTAGAACCTTGTCTTTAAAAGCAGAACAAATCCTTTTATTTTATCACTATTTACAGGAAGATAGACCACAATTAGAACGAACAAAACAGTCTTTTTTTATTCTCAATAAATTAGGAAATCCAACAACAGCAGACGACATTAATTACCTTTTATCGACCTATCAAAAGCAGGTTGACAAACGATTAACTTCGGTTAAAATCAGACAAAGTGTGATTACCAATTTACTCAGTCAAGGACATAATTTACGAGCGGTTCAGCTGTTTTGTGGACATAAATTTTTAGATACAACCGAGAAATATAAACAAACAGGAATCAAAGCTTTACAAGATGCTATCGACAAGCATCATCCTTTACAATAGTCTTTTTTCTTTGATTCACTTCATTTTATTTTTCATTTGAGTTCATCGAACCTTTGGTTTCAATTGAAAAAAAGAGTACTCCATCAAAATAAGCCGTTTTTCGGGGTTGATTTTGGCTATTTGCGGTAGCGAAAACATAAAATAAATTATAGGCTGATAATGCCTATAATGAACGGAATTTTATGTTAAATAGCTTACCTTATTTTTTGCTGGCGTAAGTGAACGGGGAGCGCGGAGTGAACGACTTTTTGTATCAAAAAGTAGGACAGCAAAAAATAAGGGCAAAATTATAACCCGAAAAATGGCTTGTCTTATCCTATAAAAATCTTTTTTTTCAATTGAAAATCATTATATTTGAATGAATAATGAGGCGTTCATTAAAACTGAAGTAGTGTTGAAAATTTGAAGTATATAGGGGTGTAGGAATACAAATACAACGGCAAAGAACT